>JAJZGG010000112.1 GCA_021804965.1 Acidobacteriota bacterium | reverse complement strand
AAGCAGAAAATCCTGCTCGGGAAAGTACGGCCGGTAGCTCTTCGCCATGCTTCCAGATTCGCAGCTTTCACAGCCCGCTTCAATCCTGTCCTGATGAAAACGAGTGATTACTCAGACACGCTCCTAGAATCGCAGCGGTGTCTCCCATCCACCGTTCCGGGCCGAGGCAAAGACGGCATCGATCACCGCCAGGTTGCGCACGCCATCCAGAATCGGCACCGGCACTGCTCCATTGCCCAGAATGGCGCGCGCGAAGGCATCGCCCTGCAGCGTGTATTGATCGCAGGCAGGGAAGCTCTCCACCCTCACCTTGCTCCCATACAAATCGCCATCGCCATCGACAAAGATGCGGGTTGCCCGGTCCGGTGGCATGTTGAACGGAATCTCAATTTCGATGCGCCCCGTTTCGCCCAGAAAATGAATGCGCTGGTAGGGAATCATCTGTGTGGAGCAGGTGAAGATCGCGTGCCCGGCGGCAAATTCCAGCATCGCCGAGGTGAGACGATCCACGCCGCTCTGCGGGTCGCGATCGATGCTTCCCACCACCCGCAGCGGCTCGGCACCAAAGGCGTGACGGGCGGCGTGGATCATGTAGCAGCCGATATCGAGCAGTGCGCCACCGCCCGTGTCCATGCGGTTGCGAATATTCTCCGGGTCGGTGTTGTGATAGCTGAAGACCCCCGTGATCGCAAGCAGCCGTCCAATCGTTCCCAGCTGCAACAGCTCCTCGGTGCGAACCCACTGCGGAGCTGTCCGCACCATGAACGCTTCCCCGATCCTGACGCCCGTCCGCTGCTCAACTTCCAGCAATCGCGCCGCATCCGCCGCATTCATGCCCAGCGGCTTTTCGCAGAGCACATGCTTGCCCGCTTCCGCTGCGCGAATCGTCCAGGGAACATGCAACGGATTGGGCAGCGGATTATAGATCGCGTCAATCTCCGGATCGGCGAGCAACTCCTCATAACTGCCGTAGGCGCGTGCGATGCCCAGATCTGCGGCAGCCGCCTGGGCGCGGGCGAGGCTGCGGGAGGCAATCGCATCCACCCGCGTCAGACTGCCGGCCTGCATGGCCGGAATCACCTTCCGGATTCCAATGGCTGCCGTACTCAGCACGCCCCAGCGAATCGTATGCATGATGAGCATGATGATACGTCGGTCCGTCGGAAAGCAAATCAGGCGTTTCCCGGGAAGCGTCCTTTCCGGTCGCCAACCCGGCCCGCGCAGGGATGGCCGCTCACTCGCAGCCGCCCTTGCCGTATAGTGATCTTGCACCCCAATCCAGCACGGCACGCGGTCGCCACGGCAGCCGCCTCCCATGTACGATGGAGCGCAACCGGAGCGCCTGCAGGCCGCCCGGCGGATTCCGATGAGAAGGGAACTCTCCGCACCGCATGTCCACTTCCAGCCAGTCAAACGCCCAGCAGCCCAGCTATCTCGGCCCGTTCCTCACGGTCACCGCGCTGTTTTTCATCTTCGGCTTCATCACCAACCTGAACATGGCCCTGGTGCCGCATCTGCGCTCCATCTTCAGCCTGCCCTATGTCTTCGCCATGCTGGCCGAGTCGGCATTTTTCCTGGCCTACTTCGTCTTCTCCTCGCCCACCTCGCGGCTCATTGAGGCCATCGGCTACAAGCGCACCATGATCACCTCGCTCTTCATCCAGGTCATCGGTTGCCTGCTCTTTGTGCCGGCTGCACGCATGGTCAGCTTCCCGCTCTTCCTGGTCGCGGTCTTTGTGGTCGGCGCCGGCGTCACGGCCCTGCAGACCTCGGTCAACCCCTACGTCGCCATCCTTGGCCCGGAGCACAGCGCACCCGCCCGGCTCACCCTGGCCCAGGCGCTCAACTCCCTTGGCGGCAGCATCGCCCCGCTCGTTGCCGGTGCCTACATCCTCACCGACCCCTCCAAGATGTCCTCCCCGGCCGCCATTGCCAACACCGTCCGCGGACCCTACCTCGCCATCGCCGCCGGACTGCTCATCCTCGGCTTTGCCGTCATGTTCATGCACCTGCCCGCCATCCAGCAGACGCAGGCCTTCCGCCCGGCCAAGGAAGGCGATCCGCTGCTCACGCGCAGCATCTGGAGCTACAGCCACACCGTCTTCGGTGCCATCGGCATCTTCCTCTACGTCGGCGTTGAGGTCGGCCTTGCCTCCATCGCCGTCAACTACTTCCACCAGCAGGGCGTCCCCAGTGAAAAGACCGCATCCTTCCTGGTCTCGCTCTACTGGCTCGGCGCGCTCATCGGCCGCCTGCTCGGCTCCTGGATGCTCACCCGATTCAAGTCCGGCAAGCTGCTCGGCCTCTTCGGCATCCTCGGCACGGCCATGGTGCTCACCTCCATGTTCACCTCCGGCTCGGTCGCCATCTGGACGCTGGTCCTCTGCGGCTTCTTCAACTCCATCATGTTCCCCAACATCTTCGCCCTCGGCATCGCCGGCCTGGGCCCGCTCACCAGCAAGGGTTCGGGACTCATCATGACGGCCGTCGTTGGCGGAGCCATCATCCCAGCCCTCATCGGCTGGGTTGCCGACCACTCCGGCATTCAGCACTCCTTCGTCATCCCGGCCTTCTGCTACCTGTTCATCGCCTGGTACGGGCTCATCGGCTCCAAACCCCGCCGTACCTTCACCGCCTGAACATTCCCGAAGGAGAGAACAAACCCGTGACTCCCGAACCACCCTCGCCGGATGCAGCGTCCGCAGAGACCAACGCTGAGACCACCATCGACCTCCAGCAGCAGGTGGCCCGGCTCCAGGCCCTGCTGGAGGTCTCCCGTCAGGTGCATGCCACCACCAGCGAGGCCGAGGTACTGCATGCCGTCCTGCGCATCGTCGTCCTCGAGTTGGAGATGTCCGGAGCCGCCTTTCTGGCGCCTGCTCTGGCGGCCGCGGGCCATCCCGCAGGTGACGCGCCCAGCGCGCCTGCGGTCACCTTCGGCGACGTTCCCGAGACCATTGCCACGCTGACGCCCGATGCCCTGCCCGACGGCTGCTGCATTCCGCTGCACGATCACGACGACCACCCTCTGACCACCCTCGTCGTCTTCCCGCCCGGCCAGCGCGCGCTCACCTTCTATGAGCTGGACTTTCTGCAGGGGCTCACGCTGCAGGCCGCCGTCGCCCTGGAAAACGCCCGCAACTTCGAGCGCAACCTCCAGTGGGCCCGCGTGCAGAAGGATCTGGAGGCTGCCCGCGACATTCAGCGCTCGCTGGTCCCGCGCGACCTGCCCGACCTGCCCGGATTTTCCCTCGCCGTCCGTTCGGAGACCTGCTACGAGGTCGGGGGCGACTACGTCGATGTCCTCGCCCATCCCAATGGCGAAATCCTGCTTGCCGTCGCCGACGTGGCCGGCAAGGGACTGGCCTCGGCGCTGATGGCCTCCAGCTTCCGATCCGCCTTTCGCGCCATGGCCGCCAGCGGCGTTCCCCTCGACGTGCTCGCCCGCCAGGCCAACCAGCACCACTGGCAGGAGGGCGAAGAGGCACGCCGCCGCTACGTCACGGCCATTCTGGCCCGTCTCGATCCCGCCGCAGCCACCATCGAGCTGCTCAATGCCGGCCACAACCCCGGCTTCATCCTCACCCCGGATGGGCAAACCCACCAGATTGTCGCCTCCGGAACGCCGCTCGGCATGCTGCCCGGCATGAGCTACTCCAGCCAGACCCTGCCCTTCCCGCCCGGCAGTCGCCTGCTGTTCTATACCGACGGCCTCACCGAAGTCTTCCACGGCGAGGAGGAGTTTGGCGAAGAGCGCCTGCTGAAGGAATTTTCTTGCAGCCAGACTCCGAACTCCGATGGTATGCTCGATACACTGTGGACGAGCCTGCGCCAATTTGCCGCCGGTTCCCCCCAGTTCGATGACATGACGGCACTTGCCATCATCCATCTGCCCCAGTCCTGATCCTTTGCCATACTGCCCCGGGGCAGCGTGGCCGGGGCCACAAGAGGCTCGCATGGAAGTGGTTTCGTCCAGCACGGTTGAGGTCAAGCTCCCCTCGCGGCTCGGCTTTGAAAAAGTCGCCATGAGCACCGCTGCCTCCGTCGCCAAGCTCATGGGCTTTCCCGAAGACCGCATCGAGGACCTCAAAACCGCCATCGCCGAGGCCTGCATCAACGCCATCGAGCACGGCAACCGCCTCAATGAAAATCTCACCGTCGGTGTCGTGCTTTCCGCCGGCACGGATGCCCTCGAGGTCAAGGTCATAGACGACGGCAAGGGGCTCAGCCGCAGGCCGGCTCAGCCCGACATCGACCGCAAAATGCACGGCGAAGAGGACCCGCGCGGCATGGGCATGTTCCTCATTCAGGCCCTCGTCGATGAAGTCGAGTGGGTCGCCGACCAGCGCGGCAGCAGCTACGTCCGCCTCGTCATCCGCCTTCACAAGCACTGATGCCACCACTGTTCCAGCTTCTAACCAGGGAGAATACCAATCGTGCAGACTGAAACCCGTTCCCGCATCGACCAGCTCACTTCGCCTGCCGGCCATCCGGTCTCCGTTCTCCGTTTTGAAGGGGATATCTCCAGCGCCTCGCGCGATGCCGTCGTGGGCACCTACCAGTCCCTCGCCAAGGACCAGGTTCGCATCGTCCTGCTGGATTTTTCCAAGGTCGAATACATCAACTCCAGCGGCATCGCCCTCGTCATTCAGGTCATGCTGGAGGCCTCAAACTCCGGCCAGAAGGTCCACGCCTTCGGTCTGTCGGCCCATTTTCACAAGGTCTTCACCATGGTCGGCATCACCAAGTACGCCAACCTCTATCCGGAGCAGCAGGCCGCACTGGACGCGCTTTGATTCCGACCCGGGCCGCCGCACCGGCAGCCCATTCCGGCCAGTAACCCGCAGTACAAAACAGGAGCAACCGAGAACCCTCCGGCTGCTCCTGTTCGTTTGTTCTGGCTTCGTTTATCTGGTGTCCCGATCCGGCTGGCCATCTCGCTCCCCGGTCCGGCTCATGCTCCGAACGGCAGCGCCCCGACCGGCTTCCTTATCGGCCCGAACTGCCAAACCCCTTGGCCGCGCGCGTGGACTCGCCCAGCGTCTCCACTGCCTCCACGGGGCCCGTCAGCACCGGCACCGGAATCATCTGCGCAATCTTGTCTCCGGCGGCAATCTCCACCGCAGCCTCGCCCAGGTTGGCCAGCAGGATCTGGATCTCGCCCCGATATCCGGCATCGATCACCCCGCCGGTTGTCGTAATCCCGCGTGCGGCCATCGACGAAC
The DNA here is from genome assembly GCA_021804965.1 of Acidobacteriota bacterium. Taxonomy (GTDB): domain Bacteria; phylum Acidobacteriota; class Terriglobia; order Terriglobales; family Acidobacteriaceae; genus Acidicapsa. Next base: position 1,851 of record JAJZGG010000112.1, on the reverse strand, counting down.
GGTCACGCACCAGCAGGCCCAGCGCTTCGCCGCTCTCCGGATGCCGCGCCTCGGCTGCAATCCCCGTGCGCACCCGCACCCACCCGCGGCCTGGCAGCGTCACCGCCTCCAGCGCAAACACGTCATAACCCAGGTCCTCACCGGCATGGGCCACCTCCGGCAGACGGGCTGCCGCATCCAGACGAATCACTCGTAGCATAGCTTGATTGTAACGGGCCAGATTGTACCGGGCCCGCATGTACCTGGCCTGCCTGTAGCGGGCCTGCCTGTACTCGGCCCCAGCCGGTCCCAAGCCTCGTTCCAATCGCGTTCAGAATTCTGTGCAGGCGAACCGATAAGCCGAATTCTGTCGTGTGCGATCATTCCTCTAGGTGCCGCATTGCTGTCGGCACTCATCAGCGACCTACCCGGAGGTTTCGGCACGTGCTGGAGCCGCCTGTCACGCACCGGACCGGTACGTCGCGCCACCCGGCTCCACGGGCTTCCGGCGCGTCCCTCCCTATTTGGTCTTGCTCCGTGTGGGGTTTACCCTGCCTCCGGCTTCACAGTCGGAGCGGTGCGCTCTTACCGCACCTTTTCACCCTTACCGGAATGCGGCGAGACGAAAGTCTCATCCGGCCAATGGCGCACCCGAAGGGGCGCATCCATTCACTCCGGCGGTATCTTCTCTGTGGCACTGGCCGTCTACGCGCCTTCTGGCGCGCATCCCGGACGTTATCCGGCACACTGTCCTGTGGAGTTCGGACTTTCCTCTCCCTGCTGCCCGGCGAACCGCACAGCAGGCAGCGACCGCATAGTCCGCCTGCACCCTCCCATCTTACACCCGAACGGCCTTACACCCGCCCTGCCAGCCGCCGTGCATTGCATACTAAAGAGAGAGACCCATGCCCGGCTTTGCCATCGAAAACTTCGGTTGCCGCGCCGCCCGTGCCGACGGCGAGGACGCCGCACGACACCTGGAGGCTCTCGGCTTCACCGAGCAGCCGCTGGCCGCGGCCTCGGTCGTCATCGTCAACACCTGCACCGTCACCGCACAGGCCGACCGCGACGCTCGCGCCTTTCTGCGTCGCATCCGTCGCCGCAACCCCGAGGCCCGCATCCTCGTCACCGGCTGCTACGCCCAGCGCGCTCCCGAGGAGGTGGCCGCTCTGGACGGCGTCACCGCCGTCGTCGGCAACAGCCACAAGGCCCTGCTGCCCTCAGTGGCCGCCCGGCTGGTCGCCAATCCCGATCCGGCCGCTGCGCCCAACACAGACGCCCCTGCCTACACAGGCGCTGCGCCCGTCCCAGCCGCCGCGCCAGTCCCAGCCGCAATGCCCGGCGCAGCGTCTCCACTGCTGCCGCCCGCCCGACTCCTCGGCTCCGCCGCCATCTGGGCCGATGATGCCTTTGCCCACTCGTCCATCGGCTCCTCGGGCCTGTCCCACTGGTCGCAGGCCCATCCCCAGACCCGGCCCAACCTCAAGATTCAGGAGGGCTGCAACAACCGCTGCAGCTTCTGCGTCATCCCCTTCACGCGCGGTGCCTCGCGCAGCATGTCGCCGGAGCGCGTCCTGGCCGAGGTCGGCGCCTTCGTTGCCGCAGGCGGTCGCGAGCTGGTCCTGTCCGGCATCAACCTCGGCCGCTGGGGGCGCGAGCTTGCATCCCCGGCCACTCTGGCCAGTCTCCTCCGCCAGATCCTCCACCAGACCCCGCTCGAGCGGCTGCGCCTCAGCTCCATCGAGCCCATGGACTGGACCCCGGAGCTGATCGCGCTGCTGGCCGATCCCCGCATCGCCTCCCACGCCCATCTGCCGCTGCAGTCCGGCTCCGATGCCGTGCTGCGCCGCATGCACCGCCGCTATCGTCCCT
>JAJZGG010000037.1 GCA_021804965.1 Acidobacteriota bacterium | reverse complement strand
CAGGGAGCGGGTCGCAGCCAGGCGCAGCTTGTCCAGCTCCTCGTTGACCGTCGCTTCCTTCTCGATATACAGGTCCCCGGCAGGGATATACGCTTCCGGCTGGTAGTAGTCGTAATAGCTGACAAAGTACTCCACGGCATTGCCGGGGAAGAACTGCCGGAACTCCTGATAGAGCTGCGCCGCCAGCGTCTTGTTGTGGGCCAGAATCAGCGCCGGACGGTTCAGCGTCTCAATCACCTTGGCCATCGTGAAGGTTTTGCCGGAGCCGGTGACTCCCAGCAGCACCTGATGCTGCTCGCCGGCAGCCACGCCCCGCACCAGTTCGTCAATCGCGCGCGGCTGGTCGCCGCGCGGCTCATAGCTCGTTACCAGCTGGAAGTCCATGGGATCAGTCTATCGCGAAAAAGGCGAAGAAAGATCGAAATCTATCTCCGCCGCTTCCGGCTTCCTCGGTTGTCCATCGTTTACCAGGGCAGCGACTGGCCCATGTGGAAGAAGCCGCCGGTCGGGCCATCGTCGGGCAGCAGCGCAAGCATCACGCTGGTCTTCACGCCCTCGGCCAGCTCCATCTGCGCGTCCTTGCCGCCCATGTCGGTCTTCACCCAGCCCGGATGCGCCGCATTCACCTTGATGCCGGTGCGCCGCAGATCAAAGGCCAGATGGATCGTCAGCGAATTCAGCGCAGTCTTCGACGCGCTGTAGGCAAAGCTCTTGGCCATGTAAAACGGGGATTTCTTGTCGGCCTGCTGCTCCAGCGAACCCAGAATGCTGGACAGGTTCACGATTCTTCCCGCCTTGCTTTGCTTCAGCAGCGGCAGCAGCGTCTGCGTCAGCGCCACCACGGAGAAGAAGTTCGTCTCCATCACCGCGCGCAGCTTCTCCATGGAAACCTCGGCAGCGGTATGGTCCGGACCCACCGGCGGAAAGTCGCCCGCCGCCACGCCTGCGTTGTTCACCAGAATATCCAGCCGTCCAAAGCGCGAGGTCAGAAACTCCCGAGCCGCCACGCGATCGGCTTCCTGGGTCACGTCCAGTCGAATCCACTCCACCTCGGCACCGGCCGCCTGCAGTTTTTCTGCAGCAGCCTTGCCCTGGGCCTCGGTGCGTGCGCCAATCACCACCTGCACTCCCGCCTTGCTCAACTCCAGAGCGGTCTGCCAACCGATTCCCCGATTGCCGCCCGTAACCAGTGCGATCTTCTTCTCCATCCTGTGCTCTCCCTCTTGTGTCTACAGCATCTCATCCGATGACCCAGCCCGGGCCCCGGATGCAACTTCACCGCAGGCTTTTCATCCCATGCAAACGCGCCTGCCGTGGCATGCGATCCTTCCCGCCCGCTACAATGCGGCATGCGCCCGACCGATGCCAGCCCCAGTCACGCCAATCCCGGCCATGCCAGTCCCGGCCATGCCCCGCGTGGTCCCTTTGCCACCTATCCCTCGCTGCGTGGTCGTCGCGTGCTCATCACCGGCGGAGCCTCCGGCATCGGCGCCGCCATGGTCCAGGGCTTTGTGCAGCAGGGCTCTGCCGTGGCTTTTCTGGACGTGCAGGATACGCCCGCAGCCGCATTGGTGGCCTCGCTGGCCGCGGCGCAACCCGTGCCGCTCTATCGCCACTGCGATCTGACCGATGCCAGCCGCATTCCGCCCGTGGTCGCCGACTGCATCCAGGCACTCGGCGGACTGGATGTGCTCATCAACAACGCAGGCAACGACCGCCGTCACCAGACCCTGGAGATCACTCCCGACGACTGGGACCAGTTGCAGGCCATCAACCTGCGGCAGCAATTCTTTGTCACACAGGCCGCTCTGCCGGCGTTGCGCCGCTCCGGCTCTGCCTCCATCCTGCACATGAGCTCCATCGCCTGGCGCATTCCCTCCACCGGACTTCCGGCCTACGTCGCCGCCAAGGCCGCCATTGTCGGACTGGCCCGCACGCTTGCCTTTGAAGAGGGAGTCCACAACATTCGCGTCAACAGCATCCAGCCCGGAGCCATCCTAACCGACAAGCAGAAGCAGCTCTGGATCACGCCCGAATACAGCGCCGAAATCCTCAGCCGACAGGCCCTCAAGCGCCACCTGGAGCCGGAGGAAGTGGTGCGGCTTGCCCTGTTCCTCGCCTCGGAAGACAGCAGCGCCATCACCGGACAAAGCTACGGAATCGACGGCGGCTGGGTCTGATTGCAGCCGTCAACGGCCCTGCATCCGCGGGAACGGGCGTTAGACCGTAAGCCCCGTATACGGGATCACAAAGAAGAAGGTCAGTGCCAGAAGAATCATCAGGTCCGCATACAGCAGCAGCAGCACCGCGCCGTGATAGAAATTCCATTGCTTCTGCATGCAGCGTGCCGTATCCAGCGCGGCCACCGCGCACAGTAATAGCGGCAGGATCAGCCAGGGATTTGGCTGCAGGGCAGGGAAGCCGGACATGGGAAATCCTGCCGCAAAACACGCCAGCGCAAGCAGAGTGCCGCGCACCAGCGATCGCTGACCCGGATGGAAGATACGCATGGATGACCGTCCATATTCAAGCTATCAGGACGGCCCGCCATGCGGTTTGCGATTTTTTCAGCGCATCCACAAGGACGGCGAATCTCAGTTCTGGGTTGCAGGCAGCTTTTCCCGGTACTTGAGCAGCATCGGAGCCAGATGGCGCGCATCCCAGTAGCGCGGCCCGTAGCGCCGCGGATCGGAGGCAACCCGCCATAGCCAGCCCATGCCGATCTGGTCCACCCAGTGTGGAATCTTCACCTGATCGCCGCTCAGGAAGCCGATTGCGGCACCAATGCAGTGGATCGCCGGCTTGTAGCTGAGCATCTGCTTCAGATACCAGCCAACGCGCTCCTGCGTACCACCGCCAATGGCCATCACAATATGCCGCGGCCGCAGCTCCTCGATCTTCCGCAGCAGTTCCGGATCGTCAATCTCAGCCCCATATATCGGTGCCAGATAGACCTGATCCTCCCCAACCTCGATGCCCTGCTCGCTGAGCCAACGAACATTGCGGCGGGCGCTTGCCCGGGTCGGCATCACCCAGAACGTGTTGCCGGGAGCGCGAAAATCCTCATGTTCCACCAGGGTGCGCATGTACTTCAGGCCGGAGAGTTTGGGTATGCGCCTGTGCTCCACCAGATTCCACAGCCAGACCATGAAGGCGCTGTCGGCAATGGCAAAATCTGCCCCTGTCAACGCATGGCGATATCCGGAATCGGCGGCAAGGTTTTTCAGTGCCGGGGCAGCCGGAACCACGACAAGTCCACCTTCGTGAACAGCGCGGTTGACTGCCTCCTCGGCTGTTCCCACATGGAAGCGGACTCCGAGAATGCTCATGTCGGATTTTCGGCGGTTATGGGGAAGACACGTATCCTGTGACTGAATCTCTGGGGTAAACATTGGTCCATCCTTAGAGCTGGACTGCAAGGCGCAGTCAGTTCATGTGCGTGCCCGGTTTGTCTTTCATTTCTTCCCTGCGGTGATTCCCGCTGGGAAGTGTGGGCATCCTGTGGATTGTTTCTGACCGATTTGCTTCAGTTACAAATGCTTATGAATCTTGCGGAAGTAATAGGTTGCACCAATTGTAAACCCATTCGGGGTTAAATTGTTCGGCCCGTGGTACTGATCCCAAATTTGGTACTCGTAGTCACCACGTACATAGACCGTGCTCCACACGCGATACTCCACGCCTCCGCCCAGCGCCTCCATCGTATACGTGTCGTGCGTGTACAGAGGATTGGCTGAGGGAAAATCAATGCTGCCGATTCCAATCAATCCCTTGGCGTAAGGTCGTACGCCCCAGAATGGCCGTGCCCGATAAATTGCCCCACCCTTGAAGGAGTACTGTTTCATCCGCTGCAAGACGGAGGGCTTGTCGAGAAAGATTGCCGTTCCTTCCGCCTCCACGCCCAGCCCATGGAAAAGTTCATAATCGGCCCAACCGGAAAACCCGAGCATTCTGCGTCCTGGACCATAGTCCAGGCTGTAATCGGAGAAACCTCCACCGACGCCGAGCGGCAGTCCGCTGATTTTTACCGATGGGGCAACCTGTGCATGGACGGGAAATCCAAGCATCAGCCCGGCTGCCATCATCAAGCCTGCAATTCCTTGTTTTAGCGACATGAATCCTCACTCATGCTTTGGCAGACTCATCCCCGAGGCTGTATGTGTCTGTATTGTATATCGGCTTTCCATCAGTGTAGATGAATCTTCAGACACGATCCGCGCACCGTGTTCCTCCTCGGTTATCCGTGAATGGAACCGCGCTCGGATGCGGACCAAATCCGGCCACCGGCAGCTACTCCAGCCACGGCCCGGCCTCCTGTTGGAGCGCCCCGAGAAACTCCCGCAGAATGGCAATCCGAGAAGCCGCCATGGACCTGGCCCGCCCCAACTGCAATTTCTCCGGCAAGGTTGCCAGCGCCTGTTCCAGCACGGGAACCACATCGCTCACCCGCTGGTAGCGCGTATCCCGACCCACCTTTACCAGTGCCCGACTCACCCCGATGGCACCCAGCTGCTCCAGAATGTCGGCATCGCGCAGCACCACGCCTTCCGGGGTCGTGGGTGTGTACCTGGCCTCGTGCGTCAGAATCGCCGCTTGGACTGCAGCCAGTTTTTCCTCCGGAAAGCCCCACTGGCGCAGCAGGCGATCCGTGGATTCGACTGTATACGGGACATGATTCCACCGTGCCAGCTCCTGCGGATCCTGCGGCCGATGTCCGGTAAAGACGCCTAGATCATGCATCCAGGCAGCGGCGAACAACACATCGCGGTCGGCTTCCCGCTCCAGCTCCGGTGCATCGGCCAGTTCCTCCACCAGCCGGGCCAGCCGAGGCTGATGGCCAAATTTATCCACCGGCTGAGCCTCCTGCCGAATATAGTCCACAACCTGCTGTCGCCAATCGGACGCCATGCTTCAACCCTCTTGCAGCTCTGCAGTTGGTCACAACTCCGCTGCTGCTTTACTCTAAATCAAGAGTTCGCTGTTTCATTCGCATCGGTTCGATCCCTCGATCGCAACCACTTCTGTATCCGCATAGCGGCTGGATCATCCTCCGCCCAACGAAGGGAGTCTTCCCGTGTCTGTTTCCCCTGCATCCTCTCCTGTCACCATCTGCGTCATCGGTTCCGGCTATGTGGGACTGGTCGCCGCCGTCTGCTTTGCGGAGATGGGCCATCGCGTCATCTGCGTCGATAACAACGAGGCCAAGGTGGCGCAGCTGCTCCGCGGAGAGGCTCCCATCTATGAGGAATACCTGCCCCAGATGCTGGCCCGGCATGGGAACAGGGGCGTCACCTTCACCACCAATCTTGCCGAGGGTATCCATCCGGCCGATGCCGTCTTCATTGCCGTCGGCACACCTCAGGGCAGCTCCGGCGCCGCGGATCTCTCCTATGTGGAGGCTGTCGTCAGCCAGATTGCACAGGTCATGAATGGCTACAAGGTGCTGGTGGAAAAAAGCACCGTTCCGGTCTACACCAACGAGTGGATCACCCGCTGCATGCACCGCCATGGCGTTGACTCCGATCAGTTCGACGTGGTCTCCAATCCCGAGTTCCTGCGGGAAGGCACGGCAATCAGCGATTTTCTCCATCCGGATCGCATCGTCGTCGGGGCCAACCAGCAGCGATCCGCCGAACTGCTCTCCCGCATCTACGCGCCGCTGACCACCGGCAGCTACTATGACCAGCCGGAGGCGCTTCCCGGACCCTGCTCCCGTCACCAACCGGCCAGAATCGTCGTCACTTCGGCCCAGAGTGCGGAGATCATCAAGCACGCCTCCAATGCCTTTCTTGCCATGAAGATTTCCTTCATCAACGCGGTGGCCAATCTGGCCGAAACCGTGGAAGCCGACATCGAGGATATTGCACTCGGTATGGGACTGGATTCACGCATTGGTCCGCGCTTCCTGCGTGCCGGTCTGGGCTACGGCGGCTCCTGTTTTCCCAAGGATGTGGCCGCTTTCTCCTGGGTTGCCGAACAGCACGGCGTGGATTTCCGGCTTCTGCAGGAGGTACGCCAGATCAACGACCGGCAGCTTGATCTCTTCTTTGAGAAGATTCGCTCGGCTCTGTGGACGCTGCGCGGCAAAAAGATTGCCGCACTCGGACTGGCCTTCAAGGCGGACACCGACGATATGCGCGACTCTCCTGCGATTGCGCTCATCCGTCGCCTGCTGGATGCTGGAGTTTCCGTCGCCGCCTATGATCCGGCAGCCATGGACTCCGCCACCCGTCTGCTGCCTGCAGGGGAACAGATGCGTTACGCCTCCGACCCCTACGAAGCGGCAACCGATGCCGATGCCGTCGTGATCCTCACCGAGTGGAAGCAGTTCGCCACCCTCGATCTGCAGCGCCTGAACCGTGCGCTCAAGTTCCCCATCCTGATCGACGGGCGCAATCTTTACGACCCGGCTGTCATGGCCAATCAGGGATTCACCTACATCAGTGTGGGTCGTCCTGCCGTGTATGCATCCACGCAGGGCCGTCCGCGCAAGTTTCCTCTTTAATCGGCCTGCGCGCAGATTGCGCAGCATCGTGGAACGGAGAGTATCCCTTGTCTCATCGCGCACTTGTTACGGGAGCAGCCGGCTTTCTCGGCTCCCATCTTGTGGATCGCCTGCTGGCGGAAGGATTTTCCGTCATCGGCGTGGACAATTTCTCCACCGGCTCGGCGGCCAACCTCGCGCACCTCGCCGGCGAATCGCGTTTCCAGTTCGAGGAGCGGGACATCTGCCAGCCCTTTGATCCCGGTCCGGTGGACTTCGTCTTCAACTTTGCCTCGCCTGCCAGCCCGCCGGAGTATCTGCGCCTGGCTTTGGAGACGCTGCACGTCGGCTCCATCGGAACGGAGAACGCCCTTGCCATTGCGCACAAGTACGGAGCCAGCTTTCTCCACGCATCCACCTCGGAGTGCTACGGCGATCCGCTCGTGCATCCGCAGCCGGAGAGCTACTGGGGCAACGTCAATCCGGTCGGCCCACGCTCGGTCTACGATGAGGCCAAGCGCTATGCCGAATCCCTGACCATGGCCTGGCATCGCTATCGCGGCGTCAACACGCATATGGTGCGCATCTTCAACACCTATGGCCCGCGCCTCCATCCCTCCGACGGTCGCGTCATCTCCAACTTCGTCATGCAGGCACTGCGCAGCGAGCCGCTCACTGTCTACGGCGATGGTCAGCAGACGCGCAGCTTCTGCTTCGTCTCCGATCTGATTGACGGCATCTATCGGCTCTCCCGCAGCGACGAGCATATGCCGGTGAATATCGGAAATCCGACCGAGTTCACCATTCTGGAGTGTGCCCAGGCGGTGCTGGAAGTGACCGGATCGAGCAGCGCGTTGACCTATGCGCCGCTGCCCCAGGACGATCCCACGCGCCGCCGCCCGGACATTACCCGCGCCCGCACGCTGCTTGGCTGGGAGCCGAAGATCAGCCTGCGTGAGGGGCTGGCGCTCTCGCTCGACTTCTTCCGCAGTCGGCTCTGAGCCCGTCCCGGTTCTGAGCCAGTCCCGGCTCTGAGCCAGCCCCGGTTCTGGTTCTGAGGCAGCCCGACTCAGAACCGGGGCTGCGTGTCTCAGTCGGCTTCCAGAACCCGGGTGCGAAAGAGCACTCCGGCAGCCAAGCCACCCAGGCTCGGCATCAGCAGGAAGAGCCACACCTGCGAGAGTGCCTGGCCGCCCACCTGCAGAGCAGGTCCCAGGCTGCGCGCCGGATTCACGCTGACCCCGGTGATGTGAATGCCGAAGATGTGAATCGCCACCAGCGTGATTCCGATGGCCAGTCCGGCCAGTCCCGTGGGTGCGCTTTTGTGGGTCGCGCCCAGAATCACCAGCACAAAGATCAGTGTGGCCACAAACTCGAAAATCATGGCCGAACCCATGCTGTAGCCGCCCTGGTATCCCACGCCCCAGCCATCCTGCCCCAGTCCGCTTGCCGCCAGGTTGTAGCCGCCGGCCACTCCGCTGACGATCACGCGCAATACCCACGCAGCCAGAATGCCGCCGGCAAACTGGCCAATCCAGTAGCCGATCATATCCTTGGCCGACATCCGGCCTGCCACCCACACGCCCAGACTCACGGCAGGATTGATGTGGCAGCCCGAGATCGCGCCAATGCCATAGGCTGCGGCAATCAGAGCGAATCCAAAGGCAAAGGCAATGCCGAGAATTCCGACCTTGTCTCCGGCCACAACGGCTGTTCCGCAGCCGAAGAGAACAAGAATGAACGTGCCGACCAATTCAGCCAGATACTTTTTCATCGCTTCCCTCCGCAGAATGGATGGTTTTTAAGACGCCCAAGGATACTACGTTTGCAGAAGATTCGTGCAGCGGTGAAATTGGAAAATCAGATGATTCCGGCAAGGGAGCAGCTAGGTTCGTGCGTGGTTGCGCTTCAGCCAGTGGAACAGCGGCAGCCCGGCCAAAATCAGCGCCGTTCCCATCAGCGAGCCACGCAGATTTCCGATGTAGCTGGCCACCAGCACCACGGCGGCGCTGATCACAAACGCCGCTGGAATCCACGGATATCCCCACACCCGGTAGGGTCGCACCTGCCCGGCCGCATGCCGTCTGTACCAGAAGATCGTCGTGGCTGTCAGCAGATAAAACAGCCACTCGGCAAAGACGGCCAGCTCGAACAGTTGCTGGAAGCGCCCAAGCGCCAGCAGCAGCACGCTGGAGAGAATGGCCTGCACCACCAGCGAAAATGCCGGACTCTGGAAGCGCGGATGCACCTCCGCAAATCGCCGGAAAAACAATCCATCCCGCGCAGCGGCAAAGGGCACACGCGCGCCAGACATGATCGTCCCGTTCAGCGTGACAAAGATGCTGAGTGCCATGGCCGCAGCCACCAGAGCCGCGCCGCCGGAGCCGGCCACCACGGCCAGCGCGGCAACCGCCGGCCGGGGCGTGGCCACAATCGCGCTTGCCGGAAGCACATACTGGATGGCCGCATTCGTCGCCATGAACAGCGCGCCCACAATCCCCAGCCCGCCGATCAGCGCCAGGGGCAGCGTCCGTTCCGGTCGCTTCACCTCACCGGCCACCATCGTCAGGTCGTTCCAGCCATCGTAGGCCCAGAGCGTGGCAATCAGCGCAATCAGGAAGCCCGTCCACCCGCCGCCCGAGCCGTGCGGCAGATCGGTGGCAAAGTTGGACCAGCTGCCATGCACATAGTGGAAGCAGAAACCCACCACCACCAGGATCAACGCAGCCTTCAGCGTGGTAAACACCACCTGGAAATCCCCGGCCTTCTTGATGCCCAGCACGTTCAGCCCGGTAATCAGCCAGGTCACGGCAATGGCAAAGATCTGCGACCACTCCACTGGAACCGGACCGCCGATGGCCCGCCCATCCAGCCAGTGAAAGGCGGCAAAGATCCCCAGCGTGCGTGCCAGTCCGCTGGTCACCGAGGCAATCGAAGCCGGCTTGGCAACGGCAAACCAGGTCCACATATACAGGAACGCAGTCCGGTCGCCGTAGGCTCCGCGCAGATACACATACTCGCCGCCGGCGTAGGGCATCATCGCGCCCAGTTCGGCATAGGTCATTGCGCCAAACAGCGAAAGCAGACCGCCCACAATCCACGCCGCATACACCAGCCGCGACGATCCCACAGCGGCCATCATCTCTGTCGGAACCAGAAAGATTCCGCTGCCGATGATCGTTCCCACCACGATCGCAGTCGCGTGGCTCGGCCCCAGTACGCGCGGCAAATCCTGTGTCAGCTCGTTTGCGTCCTTCATCGTTTCGTCTGAGACTACCACGCACATCGGCGCTGTCCGTGCAGCGCTACTGCAGCCGCTCCAGATGCCGGAATCCATCCGACTGCGCCAGCATGGCCGCAAACAGCAGGAAGTTGTAGCTGGCATGCACCACCATGCTCGCCGCCAGCGAACGCGTCTTCAGCCGCACCGCGCACAGCACCAGGCTCACGCCATAGAGCAGGCTCAGCGGACCCCAGGCATGGCTCACCTGAGCCCCATGCATCAGCGCAAAGGGAACGCTGGCTCCCAGCGCGGCAAAGATCATCGCGCCCGTGCCCCACACCGGAAAACCCTGCGCGTCCACGCCGCGCGACTCCCGCCCCGTGATCCGCTCCGCAGCCCACTCCCAGCCCGTGGCCAGCGCAGGCACCAGAAAGCCGCGAAAGATCATCTCTTCAAAGAACGGTGCCGCCGTAATGCCAAAGGCAAACAGCATCCAGGCATCGCTGGCCGAGGAGAACATCTTGTCAATCGGCGCATGCTGCGGGAAGGGAAGCAGCGCGTTGCCCAGCGCCGCCAGCGCATCGCAGGCCACGGCCACCAGCAGCAGCCACTTGGCCAGCCGCACCGCCACCGCGGGCCGCCATTGCAGCCCATCCATCAGGCCGCGCCCCCACATTGTCTGGTAGATCGGCAGCGCCGCTGCCAGCGCCAGCACATAGATGCCCAGCTGCGAGCCCAGCGCCACGCGGGTGTTCGTCAGCAGCCGCGTGGGATCGCTCCAGCCGAACCAGTGCAGCTTCAGCGCAAGCCCCATCATGCCGATCATCGCCACCAGACCCATGCCCAGCAGCAGCAGAAAGACCATGGCATCAGCGGCATTGGGCAGTCGATGCGGCGGTGTCGGCAGGCCCTGCCAGGCAATCGTTCCCCAGGCTGCGTCGGCCTCCGGCTCCGCCGCGCTCCACTCGGCTGCCACTGCGGGAACGTTAGCTGCCTCCGGTTGCGTCTCCGCTTCGGCATGGGCACCGGCGGCAGCTTCGGAAGAATCGTCTGGCCGTTCAGGCTGTTCGTTGGCTTCGATCATGGCTTTGCCTTCCCGCGCTTTGGCCGGGTGGTGGCCGCATCCCTGGCGGCTTTGCTGGCTGTCTTTTTGTCGGCAGCTTTGGCGGACTCTTTGGCTGCCGCCGCTGTCTTGCCCGGCTTCTTTGCCGTGGTCTTGTCCGTAGCCTTGCGTCGGCCCAGCGTGGGCTTTGCCGGCTCCTCGGGCAGGGGTTCGTCGCTCACTTCCTCCGGCACTCCGTACTCGGCATAATACTTCCGCAGAAAGGCTCCGGTATGCGAGGCCTCACACTCGGCAATGCGCACCGGACGGCCCTCGGCCACAATCTGCCCGCCGCCATCGCCGCCCTCCGGTCCCATGTCCACAATCCAATCCGCATTCCGGATCACGTCCAGATTGTGTTCAATAATCACCACGGTGTTGCCCATGTCCGTCAGCCGATGCAGCACCTCCAGCAGCTTCCGCACATCGTCAAAGTGCAGCCCTGTCGTCGGCTCATCCAGCAGATAGAGCGTGCGGCCGGTCTGCCGCTTGGACAGCTCCCGGGCCAGCTTCATCCGCTGTGCCTCGCCGCCGGATAGCGTCGTGGCACTCTGCCCCAGATGCACATAGCCCAGCCCCACATCCACCAGCGTCTGCAGCTTCTGCTTCAGTTGCGGAACATCGCCCAGCTCAGCCAGCGCGTCCTCAATCGTCAGCTCCAGCGCATCCGCAATCGACAGCCCATGGAAGCGCACCGCCAGTGTCTCCTGGTTGTAGCGTTTTCCCCCGCAGATCTCGCACTGCACATAGACGTCGGGCAGGAAGTTCATTTCGATTCGCCGCTGCCCGTCGCCCTGGCAGGCCTCGCAGCGGCCGCCGGTCACGTTGAAGCTGAAGCGCCCGGCCTTGTATCCGCGCTCGCGGGATTCCGGCAGCATCGCATACAGCTCCCGCAGCGGCGTAAACAGCTGGGTATAGGTGGCAGGATTCGATCGTGGCGTCCTGCCAATCGGTGTCTGGTCAATCCGGATCACCTTGTCAATCTGCTCCACGCCCTCCAGCGCATCGTGATTGCCCGGCTCTTCGCGCGATCCATATACCTGCTGCGCCAGCGACCGATAGAGAATGTCATTGACCAGCGTGCTTTTCCCGCTGCCGCTCACCCCGGTCACCACCGTCATCACGCCCAGCGGAAACCGCGCCGTCACGTCGCGCAAATTATGCTCGCGCGCTCCGCTCACGGTCAGCCAGCGGCCCGTCAACCGGCGCGGCCGCTCCCGATGCAGGATGCTTTTGCGCCCGCTCAGATACTCGCCCGTCAGCGATCCGGGCGTTTGCATAATCTCTGCCGGTGTTCCCTCCGCCACCACGGCACCGCCCAGCCGTCCGGCACCCGGTCCCAGATCCAGCACATAGTCGGCGGAGCGAATCGTGTCCTCATCGTGCTCCACCACCAGCACCGTGTTGCCCAGGTCGCGCAATCGCGTCAACGCATCAATCAGGCGCAGGTTGTCCCGCTGGTGCAGCCCGATGGACGGCTCATCCAGCACGTAGAGCACCCCGCGCAGCCGTGAGCCAATCTGGGTGGCCAGCCGGATGCGCTGCCCCTCGCCGCCGCTCAGTGTGGCGGCACTGCGATCCAGCGTCAGGTAGCCAAGCCCCACCCCCACCAGAAACTCCAGCCGCTCCACCACTTCGCGCCGGATCCGGTCCGCGATCAGGGCCTCGCGCGCCGTGAATTCCATCGACTGCGCCGCCACCACGGCGCGCTCCAGCGAAAGCGCGGTAAACTCGCCGATCGAGCGCCCGCCAACGGTGACCGCCAGCGACTCCGGACGCAGCCGCTGGCCCTTGCAGGCCTTGCAGACCGATGCGGTCATGAAGCCCATCATGTACTCGCGATAGCCCTCGCTTTTGGCGTCTTCCAGGCTTTCGCGCAGATACTCCAGAATGCCGTGGAAGCCGGTGCGCGAGCTTTCTCCGCGCGGTGGTCCGTACACCAGAATATGCTGGTGCTTGTTGGGCAGCTGCTCGAAGGGCTTCTTCAAATCGATACCGTACTGCCTGGCCGCCAGTTGCAGCAGCTTGAGCAGGTACTGCGAGGCCGAGCCGGGGCCCAGTCCACCGTCCAGCAGGGGCTTGGACCAGTCGGTAATCACCTTGGCCGGATCGAAGTCATACAGCGAACCCAGCCCGTGGCACTCCTCGCAGGCGCCATACGTGGAGTTGAAGCTGAAGCTGCGCGGCTCCAGCCGGGGCACATCCAGTCCGCAATCCGGGCAGGCCATCGAGGTGGAGTAGAGCTGCTCCTCGCGCCGCTCGCCGCTGCCGGTGGCCACAATCACCAGCCCGTTTGCCATCTGCAGTGCGCGTCCAATGGCGGTATCCAGGCGCTTTTCGGCTCCCGGCTTCAGTACAATCCGGTCCACCACCGCCTCGATCGTGTGATTCTTTCGCCGGTCGAGCAGCACGGTTTCCGTCAGGTCGCGCATCTCGCCGTCAATCCGGGCGCGGAATCCCTGCTGGTCCAGCTCCTCCAGCAGCTCGCGGAACTCGCCCTTGCGCCCACGCACCACCGGAGCCATCACTGTCACACGCTGCGCCTCGCCACCGGCTTCACCGGCCGCCAGCACGCGCTGCACAATCTGCTCGGCCGTCTGCCGCTGGATGGGCCGTCCACACTGCGGACAGTGCGGCATGCCCACCGAGGCGTAGAGCAGGCGCAGATAGTCGTATACCTCGGTGATGGTGCCCACGGTGGAGCGCGGGCTGCGGCTGGTCGTCTTCTGCTCAATGGAGATGGCCGGGCTCAGCCCCTCAATGGCATCCACGTCGGGGCGCTCGATCTGGTCCAGAAACTGGCGGGCGTAGGCTGAGAGCGTCTCCACGTAGCGCCGCTGTCCTTCGGCATAGATGGTGTCGAAGGCCAGCGAGCTTTTGCCGGAGCCGGAGGGTCCGGTGACCACCGTCAACTGGTTGCGCGGAATCCGCACCGAGATGTCACGCAGATTATGCTGGCGCGCACCTCGCACCGTGATGTGCGTAATGCCCATCGCTCCCCTTTCAGTTCCCATCAGGATGCCGGAGCATCTTTCTCCGCTCATTGGCCCGACTTGCCATTCATGGGACCATTCCGGGACAAGGCTCACAGGTATTCTATTTGCCAATACCTGCACCCTCCAATTTCCATGGAATCTCTGCGACAATCCATGTGTTGATCATCAAAACGGGCGGGTCCGTATCTCGTGTTTCCTGTGGAGTACGCGGCTTCGGAATTTCCGCACGTCGAGCTTGATCCTCATCCGGTTGGAACGCGGATCGCTTCCGGCGTTTCCACGGAGTCGGCAGTCGCCTGGGGAATCGGGAATCGCCTGGGTTGCCTGCCGGAGAAGGAGCCGTACACCGCCATGCAGAACGTCATCAATCTCGTCATGCTTGTCTGCGCTATCTTTGCAGCGCTGGGCTTCGGTGTCCTGTCCGCTTATGCGCTGTGCCGCTTTGGCTTCCTGTGCATGCGTCGCCACGCTGCCTCCCAGGCCGCCGCGCCGACGCTGCAGTCGCATCCTGCGCCCACCAATTAGCCGTCCATCGGCCGGAGCCGGCCAGGCAAATCCCTTGTTTTCCCGGAACTTGCGGCTGGCGCCATTCAATTCGGATTATTTCTGCCGTACTGCATGCGGGAAGCCGCATGCCTGCGTATTTTTATGGATTTTGCATTTTCATACGCGTGGCCGCAGCGGGCCGGGTGAATTACTCCCGGCCCTTTTTGCGGATCTCGATATTCAGGCGCTTGATCTTCTGGTTCAGCGTGGAGAGCGGAATGCGGAACTGTTCGGCCGCCTCGGTCTGGTTCCAGTTGCAGCGCTCGAGCTTCTCCAGAATGATGCGCCGCTCGATCACTTCGATGATGTCAAAGAGCGAGGCATGGGGATTGTCCTCCAGCAGGGCAGCCGGCAGGGAGCGACCGCTGATCTGCGGCGGCAGCAGCCCGGAGTCGATCAGCGAGCTGGTGGACAGGACCACGCAGCGCTCGACCACGTTTTCCAGCTCGCGGACATTGCCCGGCCAGTCGTAGTCGATCAGCGCGCGCATGGCATCCTGGGTGATGCGGCGGTTCTCCAGCCCGTTGTCCTTGGAATACTGCTCTAAAAATCGATTGATCAGAAGGGGAATGTCCTCGCGGCGGCTGCGCAGCGGCGGCAGGTCGATGGAGATGACGTTGAGCCGGTAGAAGAGATCTTCGCGGAAGCGGCCTTCGCGCACGGCCTGCCGCAGGTCCACGTTGGTGGCGGCCACGATGCGCACATCGACCTGAATCTCATGGGTTCCGCCGACCTGCATGAAGCGGCGGTCCTGCAGCACGCGCAGGATTTTGGCCTGCGTGTCCATGCCCATGTTGCCGATTTCGTCCAGAAACAGCGTGCCGCCGTGGGCAATCTCGAACAACCCTTTTTTGTTGGCCACCGCCGAGGTGAAGGAGCCTTTGACGTGGCCAAAGAGCGTGGATTCCAGCAGTTCCGAGGACATGGAGCCGGTGTTGACCGGAACAAAAGGCTTGTCCTTGCGCGGGGAGCCGGCATGCAGGGCCTTGGCGATCAGTTCCTTGCCGGTGCCGCTTTCGCCCAGAATCAGGACCGTGGAGCGGCTGGGCGCCACCTGTGCCACCAGATCGAAGATGCGCAGCATGACTTCGCTTTTGCCGATGATGTTGGCGAAGTTGTAACGCTGGCGCAGGGCCCGCTTGAGCTGGATGTTTTCCGTCTCGGCGCGGTGACGGGCCAGAGCCGAGCGAATGTCGGCCAGCAGCTTTTCATTGTCCCAGGGCTTCTGGATGAAGTTTTCCGCACCGGCCCGGATGGCATCGACCACGTTGTCGACGGTGCCGTAGGCGGTAATCATGATGACGGGCAGTTCGGGGTAGCGCTCGTGGATCTGGGGCAGAAGCTCCATGCCGGACTGGCCGGGCATGGCGAGATCGAGCAGGACCAGATCGTAGAGATTCTGCTCCAGCCGTTCGAGCCCGACTTCGCCATCGGGAGCCAGCTCGACGGCGTAGCCCTCGAGTGAAAGCAGGACTTCGAGCGACTCACGAATGGCGGATTCATCATCGATGACGAGGATGCGGGCATCGTTTTCTACTTCCGCTGCGGGCTGTCCAATCCGAAGTGCAGGCATAATTTCAGGCATGTATGGGCTTCCTTAAGAGAGGGAACTCAAGAGAAAAAGTGGTGCCAACGCCGAGGGTGCTGTCGACGACGATCTTGCCGGAGTGTTCCTGGATGATGCCGTAGGTGACGGCAAGGCCCAGCCCGGTGCCGCGGCGCTCGCCGGGCTTGGGGGCGGATTTGGTGGTGAAGAAGGGATCGTAGATGCGTTTCAGGTTTTCCGGTGCAATACCCATGCCGGTATCGGTGACGCGCGCCTCGACGTGCCCGTTGGAGGCGGTGGTGACGCGCAGACGCCCGCCCTGCGGCATGGCGTCGCGGGCATTGAGCAGCAGGTTGAGAAAGACCTGCTGGAGCTTGCCGGGGTTGCCCTGAATGGCAGGCAACTGCAGGTCGAGGTCCAGCTCCAGTTCGATGCGCGCGGTCTTCATCGGGTGCTCGACCAGAGCGACCGTATCGCGAATGACCTGGTTGAGATCGGTTTCTCGGAATTCGGTGGTGCTGGTGCGGGAGAAGTTCAGCAGGCCGCTGGCAATCTCGGAGGCGCGGAAGGTCTGCTGGGTGATCCGCTCCAGCAGCGGCGCCAGCCGGGTATCGTCCTTGACCTGCTTGGTGAGCATCTGGGTGTAGGAGCTGATGACGGCCAGCGGGGTGTTGATCTCATGGGCGACGCCGGCTGCCAGCAGGCCGATGGAGCTGAGCTTGTCGGCCTGGGTGAGCTGATTTTCCAGGGCCACGCGCTCGGTGATGTCATCGACGAGGATGATGCGGCCAAGGGCGATAAAGTCGCGGCTCATCAGCGGCGCAATGGCGATGTTGGCGATGCGGGACTCGCCGGCGCGGCTGGTGAGCCGGAACTTGAGCAGGTGATGGACGCCGGACTCTCCGCTGAAGCCGTGGAAGGCATCCATGAACTCGGGCGGGAAGACCGAGGCCAGCGGCTGGCCGATGGCCTCGCTGCGGCTGAGGGCGTACATGGCCTCCATCTGCGCATTCCAGCTTTCGATGCGCTCCTCCAGGTCCACGGCAAGGATGCCGACGTTGGTGGATTCGACGATGTTCTCGTTGAACTCCTTGAGCCGCTCGAACTCGTTGATCTGCTTCTCCAGCCGGGCATAGAGGCTGGCATTCTGAAGGGCGATGCCGATGTAGCTGGCCAGCGACTCCAGCAGCTCGACATCCTCGCTGGAGAGGAAATCGCCGCCGATGGTGCGGCCCAGTCCGATGACGGCAATGGTGCGGGAGCTGGCCCCGTCGGAGACGCGGCAGGGCAGGTAATAGTTGAGATCGAGCCGGGCCACGGTCGTCTGCTGCGGCAGCGGCAGGTGCAGGGTCTGCTGGGTGTTCTCAAAGAAGATGTGGGTGCGCAGGTCATCGGAGGGCTGACCGTCGCCCTGAAAGTGCAGGAAGCCGAGGTCGAGCGCAAGGGTTTCAACCGAGGCCTCCATGCCGTGGCTGCGGGCCAGCCGGTAGCCGCCCTCCGGGTCTGCCAGGAAGACAGCTACGCGGGCCACGAGCAGGGCGCGCGGCAGCCGTTCGACGATCGAGCGCAGCAGCGCGTCGAGGTCGGTCTCCGAGCTGAGGCCGCGGCCAAACTCGACCAGCGCATGGCGGTAGTCATAGCGATGGCGGTCGAAGACCTGATCGACCCAGGTTTGAAAGCGCCGCTTGAGGGGGTCGAAGAGCTGGGCGGTGAGCAGGATGGTGAAGACCAGTCCCCACTCGCGCACCGCCTCCGGCAGATAGTTGTGGACCCGCTCGGAGATGAGGGCGACGATGCCGAAGTAGACGGCAACCAGCGTTCCGGTGGCCAGCGTGTAGGCAACGCCGCGCTTGAAGATCAGATCGGTGTCCATCAGCCGGTAGCGGACGATGGCCCAGGCAAAGGTGAGCGGCAGGAAGACCAGGGAAAGCTCAGCCACGCGCTGCAGGACGGCATTGACCGGCACGCCGAGCAGGAAGGGAATGGCATAGAGCGCGGTGAAGGGCAGCACGGCCAGCAGCGTGCCGCGCGTGAGCCATTTCAACTGCTGGCGCAGCAGGGGCGTATTGGCCTGGCGGTAGCTGCGCAGGAAGAGAATGGCCGAGAGGACAAAAGTGGCCGCGATGTAGCCGGTGTCAATCTGATCGAGGCGCAGGCGCAGGGCAAAGCTGGCCTGCCAGAAGAGCACGGCAAAGACCTGCAGGCCGACGATGGCCGCAGCCGGCAGATAGAGAAACGGCGCCATCCAACTGCGCCCGCGACGGCGCAGCTTCTCCTCGGGGAAGACCAGCGCAAAGTGCAGGAATAGGGCCGGCTGCAGGGCTCCGGCCACGACGTTGCCCCAGTAGATGGTCCAGTCGAGGGCATCGAGCTGGCCGGTGTAATGGAAGGCATTCAGCGCGAAGGAGGTGAGGCAGAAGATGTAAAAGTGGGTGGCGCGCGGTGCGGTCCAGCGGCGGAAGAGCACATAGAGCCCGATGGCCAGATAGATGAGGCCAATCAGGCGAGCCAGCTGACGCAGGCTGGTATCGGCCGGGATGGGAATGACCACAACGGGAGCATCGAGGGCGATGCCGCGGCGGATGATGGTGTAATTCGCCTTGCCGTAGACATCGGTGTGCTTGAGCTCGCGGTCGAAGTCGGCGGCAATCTCCACCGGATGATTGTTGACGGCAATCAGCAGATCGCCCGGCTCAATACCGGCCAGGGCACCGGGTCCGCCAGGGCGGACTTGCTCGGCGATGAGCCCATCGACGGCTCGGCCACTGGCAATGGAGGAGACTTCGGTCCAGGTGACGCCGTCGTCGGGCTGCTGGTAGACCGACTCCTGCAGGAAGTTGAAGACCGCAAGAAGGACCAGAGCCACAGTGGAGATGGCAAGCACCGTGGCAAGGAGCCGTTTATAAAGATGGGTCTCCATCAAGTCTAGTCCTGAACCTGCGGTTGTATGCACGTTGCATGCCATTGTTGGAGCGGGGAGGCATGTTGCGGCATCACGAGGGGTTTGTGTCCAAAATGCAACAAAATGGTGAGTTTGAACCTCAGGGTGCTTCCTGTCCTTATGCTTGGACGGGGAAGAGGGTCCTGTCAGTAGCAATCCATTCTACGATTCTTTGTATCTTGATCCATATTTTCATATTCAAGGGGAAGGTCAGCATTATGAGTTGCTTTTCTGTCCGTAGGTGGCGTTGGGGCCGTGTTTGCGTTGGTGGTGATGTTCGGCGATGTAGGGGGGAAGCGGATCGCCGGCCAGTCCCAGGAGCTGGGTGCGCCAGGCGAGGCGGGCGATGAATTCGAGCAGGTCGGCATGTTCGACGGCCTGCGCCGGGGTGCGTCCCCAGGCAAAGGGAGCGTGGCCGGCGACGAGGACGCCGGGGGTCGAGATGGGGTCCAGCTGCTGGTGGGCGAAGAGTGCGGTGATGAGGCGGCCGGTTTCGAGGACATAGCCGCTGCCGACGGCCTGGGGGCTGAGATAGCCGGTGACGGGCACGGCGGTGGAGAAGTAGTCGGCGTGGGTGGTGCCAAAGCAGGGGATGGAACGGCCGGCCTGGGCCCAGGTGGTGGCGAACTCGGAGTGGGTGTGGACGACGCCGCCGATCTGAGGGAAGGCGCGGTAGAGTTCGAGGTGGGTTTCGAGGTCGCTGGAGGGCCGGAGGGTGCCTTCGACGAGGGTGCCGTCGAGGTGGGTGAGCACGAGGTCGGCGGCGGTGAGGCGGTCATAGGCAACGCCGCTGGGCTTGATGGCAACGATGGGCTGGCTGCCGTCGGCGGGGCGATGGATGCCGCTGGCATTGCCAAAGGTGTGGAGGGCAAGGCCGCGGGCGGCAATCTGCCGGTTGGCGTCGAGCACTTGGGCGCGCAGTTCAGGCAACAACATGGGATCTCCGTGGGGGAAGCGGAGATTGCGACCGAGGGCGCAATCCCGGGGTGGTGGTGTCTGGGATCGGATGTAAATTTAGCATACGCAAATCGATAAAGGATGGTTCCCGCAAGCAGTGTAGCAGCAGTGCAGGCGATGGCCGGGCGGGCGATGGTCGGGCCGGGGGGTGCGGAGTGCGATGGAGTGGGGCTGGAAAATTTCCTGCCGATGTGGGTGGCGGGATGTAAACCCGGCGGGCAGGAGGGCGTCTGATGGTAGTGAGATGGCAGCAACGACGACAACGCTGGGCAAGATAAGCGAGCGATGGATGGCCACAAACGATGCGCCCGAACAAGCGGGCTTTGATGCGGTGGCGCGGGAGTACCGGCCACAGATTTATCGGTTTCTACTCTCTTCGCTGCGGGATCCGGAACTGGCGGAGACGCTGACCCAGGAATGCCTGCTGAAGGCCCATCGGAACTGGGCGGGATTTCGCGGCGACTCGCAGGTGCTGACCTGGCTTCTGCGGATTGCGATCAATCTGCAGAAGGACCAGTGGCGAAACCGGCGGCTGCAGTTCTGGCGGCAGACGACGACGCACGCGGTGGACGTGAGCGAGGCAGGGAACTGGCTGGCCAGCAATGCATCCAGTCCCGAGCAGCAGGTGGCAGCCCGCGAACAGGTGAAGCTGGTGTGGCGGGCGGTGGACAAGCTGAGCGGACGGCAGCGAACGGTGTTTCTGCTGCGGCATGTGGAGGAGATGGAGATTGCCGAGATTGCAGGGGCGACGGGATTGAGCGAGGGGACGGTGAAGGCACATCTGTCCCGGGCAATGGGGCGTGTGCGCGCCGAATTGGGGGGACGATGAGAGAGCGGAATGAGAAGCAGATCGGCGATGAGGAGCTGGAGCAGGCGATTGGCTACTTTCGGCAGAGCGTGACGGCGTGGAGCGAAGCCGAGGCCGGTCGGACGCGGGCCTTGCCGCAGCCGAAGAGCAACCGGTTTCCGGTGTGGCTGACCTGGTCGATGGCCGGAACGGTGGCCGCCGCCTGCGCGGTGTGGGTGCTGATGCTGGCCGGAGGGCAGCATGCGGGTCGGCATGGTGCGATGCAGGCCGCGATTGCACCGAAGGCAGCGATGTCGGCTGCGACTTCAACGCAGGCTGCGACGCCGGCACGGGAAATGGCACCGGCTGCGGCCAGTCAGGATGGAACGCAGACGTCGGCGGTAGCGACGGAGGGATTGCGGCCGGATGCAGCCGAGGCAGGCCGCGTTCAGGCGAGCAGTCGCCGCGAGGACGAGGATGAGCAGCTGCTGGCCGGGATTGACAGCGATATTGCGCAAGGTACGCCGCGGGCGCTGGCGCCCATGGCGGGTTGGATGAGCGACTCTGCAAATCAGTAGCTGCGATGGCAGCCCGGGACGGATGGTCAGGAGCCGGGGCGCCGATTGCCGGAATAGAGCGGGATGGAGACGACGATGAAGCGATGGATTTGGACGACAGTTTGCGTGGTTGCGATGGTTCTGCCTGGATTGGGACAGGCAGCGTGGGCACAGCAGCAGCAGGGGCAGGGCGGTCCGCTGATGGGCCTGGGATTGCGCGGCAAATGGTGGGATCGGCCGATGCTGGTGCGCCGGTTGGGATTGACGCCGGAGCAACGCATGCACATGAATGAGATTCTGCAGCAGCACCGGCTGCGGCTGGTCGATCTGCGGGGCACGCTGCAGAAGGCGGAGATTGAACTGGAGCCGATGGTGAATGCGGACCAGCCGAACGATGAACAGATTCTGGCGCAGGTGAAGAACGTGGCCCAGGCCAGGGCACAGCTCGAAGTGGCCAATGCGCGACTGCTGCTGGATATTCGTCATCAGTTGACGCCGGAGCAGTGGCAGACGATGCGGCAGCTGATTGCCGAACGCCGGGCGCAGATGGAAGAGCAGCGCATGAATGGCATGGGCAATGGCATGGGGAACGGGATGGGCAATGGGATGAATCGCATGGGGCCGGCCATGGGCGCTGCAGCAGGCGCAGCACCCGCCGATGGCTCGCCGGATGGTGCGAATCTGCCGCCGATGCCGAAGAATGCCAACCCACCCCAGTAGCAGCGGGTGCAGTCGCTTTCCTCGTCACGCATTTCGTTCGCATATCGATTTGAATCGCACCTGCAGCCGGTGCGACACGGGTTTGCCGAACCGAAGGGTCCGGCAAAACAGACACCAAGAGAAACGAACAGTTTCCGGGTGTCTGCTGGAAACACAACAGAGCAGAGAGCATTGCGGTGGCTTCGGCCACCGCGTTTTTTTCTTGTGCGCAGATGCCTTTGCGGAAGCTGCAGCCAGTGCCGGCTTACCCGGCTGTCAGCAGCAGGCGCAGGTCGCGAAGATTGTGGCCGGTGGGGCCGGTGGTGATGGCGTCACCGAGGGCCTGGAAGAGTGGCCAGGCATTGCAGGAATGCAGGGCTGCGTCCGGGTCCAGTGCAAGCGCCTGGGCACGCGACCAGGTGGCCGTATCGACGATGGCGCCGGCGGCGGGGCTGTTGCCATCCACGCCGTCGGTGCCTGCGCTGAGGATGACCGTGGGTGCAGACGGAGAATCCGCCAGCAATCGTGCCGACTCCAGCGCAAACTGCTGGTTGCGTCCGCCGATGCCTGGCGCTGCGGGGAGCGTGACGGTGACCTCGCCGGTGGACAGCAGACAGGTGCGCGGTGTGTTCACGCGCAGCTGCTGCAGGCGATCGGTGAGCCACTCTGCGGCCTGGGCATAGTCCCAGTCATCGCAACGGTTGTCCACGGTGGTTGCGTAGCCGAGGGATTGCGCGTGGTGTAGCGCAGCACGGGCAAGATCGGCGTCGGAAAGCAGCAGATCATGCATGCAGCGGCTGGGATCGGGCAGCAGCGGATCTGCCGCAGGATTGGCAAGCGTCTGCTGAAAGAATCGCCCGACGGCTGTGGGCAACTGCGGCCATAGCCGGTAATGATCCAGCAGATGAGCCAGTTGCTCATGGGAGGGTTGGGCTGGCAGCGTGGGACCGGAGGCCAGCGCCTCCAGTGCGTTTTCGGGTACGTCGGAGATGAGCAGCGAAAGCTGCATTGCCGGTCCGGCTGCTGCGGCCAGGCGTCCGCCCTTGACGGCGGAAAAGGACTGGCGCATCGCGTTGAGGTCGGCAATGGGAGCGCCGCAGCCGATAAGAGTCTGATGGAAGCGGCGTGTGTCCTCGAGCGGGATGGTCGGGTCCAATGGGAGTTCGCAAAGTGCCGAGCCGCCGCCGGAGATGAGAAAGAGTACCAGCGTGGAGGCGTCTGCGGTGTGGAGCAGCTGAAGCGCGGCACGGGCCGCAGCGAAGGAATCAGCATTCGGCAGCGGATGGCCTGCGGCGAAGTACGTGATGCCGGCGTGCTGCCGGGTGGGCAGCGACGGTGCCGCGCAAAGGCCGCGCAGCGGGAGATCGGCGGGAAGGATGGCCAGCAGCGCGTCGAGCATGGGCACTGCGGCTTTACCCAGGGCAACGACGAAGAGCTGGGAAAACGAATCGAGATGGAGCGCGGATGGCCCCGAAGTGCCGCATAGGCGATGGATTGTCCTGCCCTCGACGCGCAGGCAGCGGGCAAACGCGGCAGGGATGGAACAGTCTGCCAGCGTGGCACGCAGGATGGCGAGCGCGTCGGAGCGCAGCTGGGCAAGCGTGGAAGCGGCTGGCGTGGAATGGGCGGGCGTGGAAGAGGCAGGTGTGGAGTCGGTCATGGTGCGGAGCGTGTTTCCGTGGGAGCGATGGGCAGCGTGGCAAGCCAGTTGCGAATGGCTTCCTGCATCTGCGACAGGTGGCCGGTGAAGAAGTGGTCGGCGTCGGGAATGATCTGCAGCGTGGCGGCGGGCAGGGCTGGCTGTATGGCTGCGGCCAGTTCGTGCGGGCTGGCAAAGGCATCCTGCGAGCCGGAGAGAAAGAGCGTGGGCAGCGACCAGTGGGCCAGTTGCGGATAGCTGTACTGCTGGTTGGGCGAGTGCAGCGGCAGGCCCAGCGCGAGACAGGCGAAGACTGAGGGATGGGTGGGCGCGACGGTGAGCGTCATGGCTGCGCCGAAGGAAAAGCCGGCAGCCAGCAGGGGCAGGGAAGAGTGAGCGTCCATCCAGGTGAGTGCGGCCTCCAGATCGCTGCTCTCCGCCTGGCCGTGATGGGTGCCTTCGCTGAGGCCGACGCCGCGGAAGTTGAAGCGCAGCGTGGGCCAGCCGAGAGTGCGAACGACGCGGGCGGCGTGGTAGACGACCTTGTTGTGCATGGAGCCGCCGCCGAGCGGATGAGGATGGGCGAGGACTGCGGCACAGGGGGCGTCGGGCAGTCCGGGATCGAGCAGGGCTTCGAGGCGTCCGGCTGGTCCGTCCAGAAAAAAACTGCGCAGGGTGGAGGGCGTTGCCGCGGAGTCCATGGGGATGATGATAGCGCTGCGACTGGCGGGCGTGCCGGTGCGCGGGCTGCGATATGCTGGCAGGGAGTGACGCGGAGGAAGATTTGGACGGCGGAATGAACGGCGAGCCGATGGACGATCTGGATGTGCTGGGGCTGACGCGGGAGCTGGTCGAGATCGAATCGACGACCTACAACGAGGCTCGGGTGATGGAGTGCGTGGCCGGGCGACTGCGTGCGCGTGGCTGGGCCGTGGAGACGATGGAGGTTCCGCAGCCGGTGGAGAGCGGGATCACGGCGCGGCGCATGAATGTGTATGCCGGGCCGCAGCAGGGCGCGCCGGAGCTGGTGTTTTCCACGCATCTGGATACGGTGCCACCGTATGTGCCGTTTCGCGAGGATGCGGAGTTTCTGTATGGGCGCGGCGTCTGCGATGCCAAAGGGATAGCCGCTGCGCAGATGGCCGCAGCCGAGCGGCTGCGCGCCGAAGGGCACGCGGTGGGGCTGCTGTTTGTGGCCGGCGAAGAGCGGGATTCGGCCGGAGCCAAGGTGGCCAACGAACGCGCTCCGGGCAGCCGGTGGCTGATCAATGGCGAGCCGACGGACAACCGGCTGGCGGTGGCGTCAAAGGGTGCGTTGCGCGCACTGGTGCGGGCCACGGGACGAATGGCGCACTCGGCCTATCCGGAGCTGGGGGATTCGGCGGTACACAAGCTGGTGGAGGTGCTGCAGCGGATGCTGGCCATTCCGCTGCCGGTGACCGAGGATGTGGGCGAAAGCACGCTGAACATTGGGCAGATTGCCGGTGGGCGCGCGCCGAATGTGATTGCCGATGAGGCCTCGGCACAACTGCTGATCCGGCTGGTGGGGGATTCGGCTGAGACGCGCGCGGCGCTGTTGCAGGCAGCCGAAGGCCTGGCCGAGGTGGAGTTTCCGCTGGAGATTCCCTTTGTGCGGCTGCGCACGGTGGAGGGCTTTGCGACGATGGTGGCCAAGTTCACCACGGATATTCCGCAACTGACAAAGTGGGGCGAGCCGCTGCTGCTGGGGCCCGGTTCGATTCACGTGGCGCACACGCCCGGCGAGCGGATAGCCAAGCGGGAGCTGCTGGAGGCTGTGGATCTGTACGTGGCGCTGGCCCGGCGGCTGCTGGCGGAGTAGTTCGCGCGGCGGCGAAGCGGATCGCGGTCAATCATGCCGCGATGAAGCAGGCTGCGCTCAATCCGGCTGCGCGGCGGCCGCTACCAGGTATGCAGCCACTCACCGTCGTGGCCCAGGCGCACAGGGGTGCGAAAGAGTTCGCTGAGCCGGTCGGCGGTGAGCAGGTCGCGGCGCGGGCCGTCGGCGAGGATGCGCCCGTCGCGCATGAGCAGCAGGCGATCCATCTCCGGAAGAATGTCGGCCAGATGATGGGTGACGAGGATGATGCCGATGCCGTCGGCTGCCAGCTTGCGGAGTGCCTCGCGGAGTTCGCGCTGGGCGGCGATGTCGAGCGCGTTGGAAGGCTCATCGAGCAGCAACTGGCGGGGGCGATGGACGAGCGCACGGGCGATGAGGATGCGGCGCTTTTCTCCGGCCGACATTTCGCCGACCAGCCGCTGCGCCAGATGGGTGGCATCGATGCGGGCAAGCGCCTCCCAGGCGGCTTCACGCATTTCGCCGGTGATGACCAGATGGGGCCAGAGCGTGGAGGCGGAAAAGAAGCCGGCCAGCGTGGCATCCAGCCCGGTGGTGCGCCCGGTGAGGCAGCCTGCGGTGTCTGCCGTGCGGGCGTACCCCTGATGCCCGGGAAGATTGTCGGAGACGATGCCGAAGTGGCGGCGAAGCTGGGTGAGATCCCAGCGGTGGCGGCCAAAGATGCGCAGCTCGGTCTCCGGGCGCACGAGCGGATAGAGTTCGCAGGTGAGGGTCCGGATGAGCGTGGATTTGCCGCAGCCGTTGGGGCCGAGGATGACGATGTGTTCGCCGGCCTGAATGGACAGGGAGAGATCGTGCAGCACGATGCGATCGCCCAGTGCGACGTGGACGTGGCGCATTTCCAGAAAGGATTCCTGGGAGACGGATGCCTGGGGAATGGGTGCCTTGGGAGCCGGGTCAGTCACTTTGTTAGAGTAAACGGAATGAGCGATCTGACCAGATTGGTGATTCCCGGGGGATTTCGATTTGCCGCAACGACGGCGGGGCTGAAGGCAAGCGGGCGACCGGATTTTGCGGTGATTGTGGCGGACAAACCGGCCAGTGCCGCAGCGTTGTATACGGCCAACAAGGTGTGCGCGGCACCGCTGGTGGTGGACCGCGAGCACATGGCAGCGACCGGCGGATGGGTGCGTGCGGTGGCCATCAATGCCGGCAATGCCAACTGCGCAACGGGACAGGCGGGCCTGGAGGCTGCGCGGCAAGTGTGCGCGGCGGTGGCCGAGCGTTTTGGCTGCAGCGAGCAGGAGGTGTTTCCCTCGTCGACCGGGATTATCGGAGTGCCGCTACCGGCGCAGAAGCTGGTGGACGCGCTGGAGGCGGTGGAGGCGGGATTGGGAGCCGATGCCGAGCAGTTTCATGCCGCTGCGCAGGCGATTCTGACGACCGATACGGTGGAGAAGACGGCCTTTGCGCGCGTGGGCCGGGAAGGCAGCGAAGTGCGCATCGCCGGATTCTGCAAGGGCGCGGGGATGATTCATCCGCAGCTGGTGCCGCATGCGACGATGCTGGCCTATGTGCTGACGGATGCGGCGGTGGAGCCGTGGCTGCTGCAGCAGATGCTACAGCGGGCGGTGGAGCGCAGCTTCAACCGGATTTCGATTGACGGCGACACGTCGACCAACGATACGGTGCTGATGCTGGCCTCGGGCGCTGGCGGCGCGAAGGTGGAGGCCGGCGATGCGGAGTTTGAAGCTGCGCTGCAGCAGGTGATGATATCGCTGGCGCGGCAGATTGTGGCCGATGGCGAAGGGGTGCGGCATGTGGTGGAGCTGCGGATTGAAGGCGCGGCCAGCGATGCCGATGCACTGCGCGTGGCCAAGGCGATTGCGCATTCGCCGCTGGTGAAGACGGCCTGGGCCGGATGCGACCCGAACTGGGGCCGGCTGATGGCGGCCATTGGGTATTCGGGGGCGGAGATTGCGGCCGAGCGCGTGGCGATTGATTTTGGCGAGCTGCCGATCTGTCGCAATGGTGGCCGGGCAGAGGATCTGGATATCGCGGCGGCGCATGCGTATCTGCAGCAGCCGGAGTTTTCCATAACAGTGCGGCTGGGACTGGGCGAGGGGGCATGCACCTTCTGGACCTCGGACCTGACGGCGGAATACGTGCGCATCAACGCGGATTACTCGACATAACGGCCCGAAACGGGCAGGTTGGCGGCGCGGTGCAGGGGCTTCGATTGACCCTCCGGGGCACCTTCAGTAGAGTGGTCCCATGGATCTTTTTGCGGTTCGACGTGTGCGCCCTGTAGGTCGGTTGGCGGGATTGCTGCTGGGATGTGGATTGCTGGCACTGCCGCTGATTGCGGAGACTCCCGGAACGGTGGCTTCCGGAGCCGCTGCGGCGGACGTGCAGCCGATGCTGGCCATGCATGCCATGGCCGCCGGAGCAGGACAGGTGAATCACGCGCCGTGTGAGTATGCGCCGCAGGGTTCGCCGTATATTCCGCTGGATTACTGGCTGAATCCGGCACTGACGCGGCTTTACTCGCTGGGCTATCTGGATCCGGCATTTCTGGGTCTGCGCCCGTGGACGCGTGCCAGCGTGATGCACATGCTGGAGGACACATCAGCCAAGCTGGAGGACGCGCCGGATACGGCGGCCAACGAAGAGGCACGCGGGATTTATGACGCGCTGATGAAGGAGCTGAGCATCGATGCGGAGGGTCCGTGCGGTGCGCATCGCGGTGAGTTCCGCGTGGAGTCCACCTACTCGGTGGAGCGCGGCATCAGCGGCACGCCGCTGCATGACAGCTTTCATCTGGGGCAGTCGATTGTGAACGATTACGGCCGTCCCATCGAAGGCGGCTTCAATGACTATTCCGGAGCCAGCGGCTACGTGGTCTCGGGCCCGTGGACGCTCTATGTGCGCACGGAGATGCAGTATGCGCCGTCTGCGGCCGGCTATTCGTATGCGCTTTACAGCAGGCTCTCGCAGGATGACAACATTCCCCCGGTGGGCAATGAGGCCCAGGCGACGATTCCGCTGGGTCCGATCGCGACCAAGGCGGATACGCGTCTGCTGGAGGGGTATCTGTCGGTGCATGTGCTGGGGCACGACATCTCCTTCGGCAAGCAGGATCAGTGGTGGGGACCGGCGGCCAGTGGAGCCTATGCCTTCTCCAACAATGCGCAGAATATGTAAGATC
>JAJZGG010000111.1 GCA_021804965.1 Acidobacteriota bacterium | reverse complement strand
TGGTGGCGACGACCGCATGATGAAGCACGACGTCAAGTTTCTCGACTGGACCCGGCCTTCGCTGGCTGCGGTCTCCGCGCTGTGGCGGCGCGCCCTGCCGCATGCCTCCGCAGCGCAGCGTGCTGCACGCATTTTCAAGCTCGCACTTGAGCAGCACTCCAACAACCGCACCATGATCGAACTGCGCTGCGATCGTGGGGCATCCATCGCGCGGCGCATCGGACTGCCGGAGGCAACCGCAGATGCCATTCATCGCCTTGATGAGCACTGGGATGGCAGTGGCTATCCGGGCCGCCTGCGTGGCAATGCCATCCCACTGATATCCCGCATCCTGGCCGTCGCCCAGCATCTGGATGTCTTTGCCTAGGAGACCGGTCCCGGCATGGGTCTGGACGAGGCCATCCGCGAGATGCGCGCGCGCAGTCGGCGCTGGTTTGATCCGGAACTGGTGGATGTCGTCAATCATCTCCATCGCAGTGGGCAACTGGCGCGTATCGCCACCATCCAGGATCTGCGCAGCGCTGTCGAGGATCAGGAGCCGGAATCCGAATCCGCACTCTCCGATGCCGATGTGGACTCCATCTGTCAGGCCTTTGCCGAGGTGGTCGATGCCAAATCCTCCTACACCTACAACCATTCCATGGGCGTGACGGAGGCGGCCATCGGGATCGCGCGCGAGCTGGGCTTTGCCCCCAGCCGCATCCAGCGCATCTATCGCGCAGCTCTGTTGCATGATCTCGGCAAGCTCAGCGTGCCCAACTCCATCCTGGACAAGCCGGGTCGCCTCACGCCGGAAGAGTTCGCCCTGGTTCAGCAGCACGCACGACTCTCGCAGCAGATTCTCGGCCGCATTGAGCGCTTCTCTGCCATTGCCCAGATCGCAGGGCAGCATCACGAAAAGCTGGACGGAAGCGGCTATCCCGACCGACTCACCGCAGCCGAACTCTCGCTGGACTCGCGCCTGCTGACCGTGGCGGACATCTATGGCGCTCTGACGGAAGTACGCCCCTATCGTGATGCCCTGCCGCTGGAAAAGGTCTTTTCCATCCTGCGCAGCGAGGTTCCCGGCAAGCTCGATGCCGACTGCGTGCAGGCACTGGAGCGGGCTGTGCAAACCCGGACGCCGTTCGCTCTGGCACAATAGAACTCGCATGCTACGCCAGCTACCCAACCTGTCCCCTGCGGCTGTGCGCGCCCTCGGCGCTCTGCTCGAAAAGGAATCCACCACGCCGGAGTACTATCCGCTCACGGTCAATGCGCTGGTCAGCGCCTGCAATCAGAAAAGCAATCGCGAGCCGATTCTGTCCCTCGATGAGGACGCTGTCCGCGCCGCCCTGCATGAGCTTTCTGCAGCACGGCTGGCACAGGAGTCCCACGACTCCGGCCGCGTACCCCGCTTTGAACACACCCTGCAGGAGGCGCTCAACCTCACGCGCGCAGAGTCTGCCGTGCTCTGCACCCTGCTGCTGCGCGGACCCCAGACGCCGGGCGAGCTGCGCAGCCGCACGGAGCGCAGCTTTGCCTTTCAGGAGGTCTCCGACGTGCTGGCCGTGCTGCAGCGGCTCATGATGCACGAGCCCACGCTGGTGCGCGTGCTGCCGCGCCAGCCCGGCGCCCGTGAGGTTCGCTACGCGCATCTGTTTGCGGAGCCGGAGGCGGAAACCCTCCCGCTTGCACCCAATGACTCCAGCTGGTTTGCGCCTCCGCCAGCCATCGCCGCACGGGAAGAGTCTCTGGATCTGGAGCAGCCTCCCATCGACGATGCACCCTCTGTAGTCGAGGTCGAGCCGGCCGATCTGGCTGAGCGCGTCGTGCAGTTGGAGGCTGAAGTCGCCGTGCTCACGCGCGAGCTGCTTGAGCTGCGCCGCATGGTCGAGCCGCTGCTGCGCAAGGCTGCCCGCTGACGACGCATCCTGTCTGCGGTTGCTTCCGCGTCTCCGGTTGCTTCCGCGTCTGCGGTTGCTTCCGCGCTTCCGGTTGCTTCAGCCCTGCTCCAGCAGCTGGAAACGCTGCACCAGCGCGTTCAGCTGGCTGGCCGTGGTCTGCATCTGGTGGCTGGCATCCACCACCTGGCTTGATCCACTGGCAGCCTGCTGCATGGACGCAGCCACCGTCTGCATGCCGTCGCGCAGGCGCAGGAACTCCCTGGCCTCGCGCTCGGCTGCTCGTGCAATCGTATCCACGCGATGATTCACCTCAGCGGCCAGCTGCACAATCTTCCCCAGGGAATCCCCCGCCTCTGCGGCCAGTTCCACTCCATGCCCGGCCCGCTGCCGCACGCCTTCAATGTCAGCCTGCGTTCCCGCCGCCTCTGCATTGATCTCCTGCACAATCGCAGCCACCTGCTGGGTTGCCGCCGCCGTGCGTTCGGCCAGCTGTCGCACCTCGCTGGCCACAATTGCGAATCCCCGTCCCTGTTCCCCTGCGTGCGCGGCCTCAATCGATGCATTCAAGGCCAGCAGGTTTGTGCTGTTGGCAATATCGCGAATCGTATCCACAATCGCATGAATCTGTGCCGTCTTGGCATGCAGCGCCATCACGCGCTGCGCACTGGCTTCGGTCTCGCTGGCAATCGACTCCATCTCCTCTACCACGGCAGTCACCCTCTGCCCGCCGGTCTGCGCCGCCTCCGCCGCAGAATGCGCCAGCTCCGCCGCCTCGCCCGTGTGCCGCGAGATGCCTTCAATGCTCGACGCCGAGGAGGCAATCACGGTAACCGACTCGTCCATCCGCTTCTGCTGTTCCAGAATCGACGCCCCGCTGGCCACCGCAATCGTCTGGATCGCATTCGACCGTTCATGCGTCTCCTCGGAGCTGCCGCGCACCTCCAGCAGCAGTTGCCGCAGCTTCAGCACAAAGCCGTTGAATCCCTGCGCCAGTCGGCCAATCTCGTCCTGCCTTGTTTCGTCCAGCAGCGTATTCAGATCCGCATCCCGCAGCTTTCCTGCAATATCCAGCACCGGAGCCACCACCAGCCGCTGCAGCAGAAGATACTGCAAGCTGAGCGAGAGACCCAGCAGCAGACACACGGCCAGCAGCAGCTTCAGCGTCACGCTGGCCACATCGCGCCAGATATCGGCCATCGGAAATGCCGCCAGCAGGGTATATCCCCAGCGCGGATAGTTCTGCCGATCCACCACCCAGCCGCCAAGCCGTCCCTGCGCCAGTGCCTGCAGCTGCGCATCGGAAACATCATTGCCATGGAAGACCACCGTCCCATCCGGCTTCAGCAGCGCCAGAAATCCGTGATCCAGCACGCGCGCCTCACGAATGCTTTCCCCCAGCGCCGTCAGGCTGTCCAGCCGATAGCCCGTGTACCAGATGCCGACCACGGCACCGTTTGCATCCCGCATGGGCTCGTAGTTCGTCAGGTAAGGAAAGCCCAGAATATCCACCACGCCCGTGAATCCCTGCCCCTGCTGCACTGCGGCATAGGCCTTGCTCTTGCGCGCCAGCAATGTACCCACGGCACGGGACCCGTCCGGCTTCATCACGTTGGTGGAAACACGCAGATAGTCCTCGCCCGAGCGAACAAACAGCGTTGCCGTTCCCCCGGCCAGTCGGCGGACCGAGTCCACGAGGGCAAAATTCATCGACTGCGACAGCTTGCCCAGATGAAGATCCGGCACCGTTTTCCCCGCCACCACTGCCGTACCCTGGATCTGCGGCACACCCGTCCGCATCCCCTGATCCATCAGCACACGCATGCCGGTATGCACGGCGTC
The DNA here is from genome assembly GCA_021804965.1 of Acidobacteriota bacterium. Lineage (GTDB taxonomy): Bacteria > Acidobacteriota > Terriglobia > Terriglobales > Acidobacteriaceae > Acidicapsa. The sequence continues at coordinate 3,443 of JAJZGG010000111.1, read as the reverse complement.
GGTCGTCATGGCATCGATGTTATCCAGCCGCCGCAGCAGCGACTGCCGCTGATCGACAATCTGCTGATGCGCCATCTTCAGATCGTGATCACGTGTCACCCACCACCCGATCCCTCCGAACAGCACTCCCACCGCACTCACAGCAGTGCCCGTCACCAGCAGCAAGCGTAGACCCAGGGAAAGAGCTTTCATTCGGACTTACCTCACAGGAATTTCAATGTGGACGGAGCCACACTTTTCCTATCGACCATAACCCGGGAAACAAGAAGGAATATCTGGTTGGAACCCTCCAACCTTCCGCCCGTCACAGCTCGCTGCCGGCATCGGGCTTGCCGAGCGATGGGGATTGCTTTTATCGTTCTCTTTCCAGTCGCACCGGGAGATTGCCCATGTCCAACCAGATCCCGACCACCCCAGCCTCCACGCATTCTGCCTCCAACGCACCCGCGCCCGAGCCGGCATCCCTCAATCGCCGCAGCTTTCTCCGCGCAGCCGGACTGCTTTCCGCAGCCTCGGTTGCCGCTCCACGCCTGCACGCCCTGGCTCCGGAAGCGGCAGCAGAAGTGCCGCCCAGAATCTCCGCCAACGATCGCATCCGCCTGGCGCTGATCGGTGCCGGCGGCCAGGGGCAATATGACACCAGCATCGCGCTGCAGGTTCCGGGTGTGGAGCTGGTCGCCGTTGCAGACTGCTACACCGGCCGCCTGCAGCACTGCCGCGAGCGCTGGGGCGCGTCCCTGTTCACCACCCGCGACTATCGTGAGATTCTCGCCCGCCAGGACGTGGATGCCGTGCTCATTGCCACGCCCGACCACTGGCACAAGCAGGCGGCCGTCGACGCCATGCACGCCGGCAAGGACGTCTACTGCGAGAAGCCGATGATCCATCTCTACTCCGACGGGCCGGAGATGATCGAGGCTGCGCGCTCCACCGGACGCATCCTGCAGGTCGGCTCCCAGCGCGTCAGCTCCATGCTCTACGCCAAGGCCCGCGACCTGCTTGCCTCCGGCGCCATCGGCCAGCTCAACATGGTCACCGCGCACTGGGACCGCAACTCCGCCATCGGTGCCTGGGACTACACCATCCCGCTCGACGCCTCGCCCCAAACCTGCGACTGGACGCGCTTTCTCGGCACCGCTCCGCAGATTCCCTTCAGCGCCGAACAGTTCTTCCAGTGGCGGAAGTGGTCGGCCTACGGCTCCGGCGTGGCCGGCGACCTCTTCGTCCATCTCTTCAGCGGCACGCACTTCATCACCGGAGCCAAAGGACCCACCCGCGCCATGGCCACCGGCGGACTGCGCTTCTGGAAGGATGGCCGCAACGTCCCCGATGTCATGCTTGCGCTCTTCGATTATCCGGAGGGCTTCAACCTCAGCCTGCGCGTCAATTTTGTCGATGGCGGCGAGGAAAACGAAAGCCTGATCTTCACCGGCTCGGAGGGAACCATCACCATCACCGGCAATGCCGTCATCGTCAGCCGCGTGCCGCGACCCTCCGCACCCGGGCTCACCGTGGACACCTTCCCGGAGGCCATGCAGCAGCAGATGCGACGCCAGTATGCGGAACGCTATCCCGCCGTCCATCCCGCCGGTCCTCCGCCTGCTGCACTGGACCGCTTCGAAGCGCCGCCCGGCTACAGCGACAGCTACGATCATTTCTCCAATTTCTTTCATGCCGTGCGCACCCGCCAGCCTGTCGTGGAAGATGCCGTCTTCGGCTTCCGTGCCGCCGGGGCTGCGCTGCTCAGCAACCTCAGTTACCAGCAGGATGTCATCGTGCACTGGGACCCGGTCGCCATGAAGCTCACAAATTCAGGTGCGCATCCGGCGGCCTAGCGGCTACCATGGTTGCGGGAAGCCTGCCCGGTTGTCGCCAGCCAGCTGCTGCATGCCGGCATTCTCCTTGGATACGCTGCAACGCTGGCCTGTAACACCTTGTCTGCAACTTGGGTGCCTGTCACTCTGGAGCCGTCTCGATGGAATTCCACATTGCCCGTTCGCTGCGCAATCAGCTCCAGGTCGATGGCCTGCTTTTTCGCTACACCGGCAATGTCCTCTTTGCCGACGTCACCGCCAGCCGGCGACTGGCCACGCGACTGACCCAGTTGCGCGGCGCGCAGCAGGATCCGGAGCGCATCGTTCATGCCGGCGCACTCTTCGCCATGGGCATGATCGACGAGCTGAATCACGCCCTGATCGCCCACTATCGGCAGAACCTCGATCCCACGCTTCACACCGAAGCTCTGGCATGGTTTGCCACGCAGATCGGTACGGAGAATCTGGACCGCCTGCTGCTTGCCTTCGTCGAGCATTTTCCCAACGTCGCCGTCTATCAGGGCATCGTCACCGCTGCCGAGTGGCTGGCCGGCTCCTCCGACGGACTGACCCATCGCGAAGCCGCGCTGGAAGAGCTCACCCTGCTCTGGCTGTCCAATCGCAACCCGGCCTTTGCCCGCTTTCGCGAGCTATTCGACGATACCTCGCTGCGGCTGGAAACTGACTACGCCGCCGTCACCTCAGCCCTGCCCGAGTTTCTCGAATCCCGTCCCCACCTGGACTCCGGCTCCCTCATCCAGACGCTCGCTGCACCGCTCCTGGCCGCGCCCGACTCGCTCACCGAGCAGCTGGAGTTCATCCGCGAGCACTGGACCCCGTTTCTGGGCGAGGATCTCCGCCGCGTTCTGCTCGCCATCAGCACGGTGCGCGAGGAGGAGATTGCCATCTGGATGCAGTTCCATCCTGCCGGCCCGGACCAGCATCGCCACGGCGAGCCCGGCCGCAGCGACCATGGCTTTCGCGGCGATGAGTACATCGGCTTCGACGAGGAATGGCAGCGTGAGTTTGTCCTCGGGCCGGACGGCCAGCGCATCCGTCGCTATGCGGCCGACTATCAGGCCCCGCTCCATGAGTACGAGGCCTTCAGCGCAGACGTCGCCTGGATGCCCAACGTGGTCATGGTGGCCAAAAGCACCTACGTCTGGCTGGAGCAGCTCTCACAGAAATATCTGCGCCACATCCATCGGCTCGATCAGATTCCCGACGAAGAACTGCAACTGCTTGCCTCGCGCGGCATCAACGCGCTCTGGCTGATCGGCCTCTGGGAGCGCAGCATCGCCTCACAGACCATCAAACGCATGCGCGGCCAGGCCGACGCTGTCGCCTCGGCCTACTCTCTGCGCGATTACTCGATAGCCGAAGACCTCGGCGGCGGCAGTGCCTATGCCAGCCTGCGGGATCGCGCCGCACGCTTCGGCGTTCGCCTGGCCAGCGACATGGTGCCCAACCACATGGGCATCGATTCGCCCTGGCTGATCGAGCATCCGGAGTGGTTTGTCTCCCTGCCCTACAGTCCGTTTCCCGGATACTCCTTCAACGGGCCGGACCTTTCGCCCGACAGCCGCGCCGAGATCAAGATCGAGGATCATTACTTCGATCAGTCCGACG
>JAJZGG010000110.1 GCA_021804965.1 Acidobacteriota bacterium | reverse complement strand
CCGGTAGCTCTTCGCCATGCTTCCAGATTCGCAGCTTTCACAGCCCGCTTCAATCCTGTCCTGATGAAAACGAGTGATTACTCAGACACGCTCCTAGATACTTTGCAACTTTTTACACCCGTCGCGCTCTGCGTATTTTCCCCCCATATATTATTGCCATCTCCGCTTATCTGCTGATCTCCATCCTCAGTGGCAAGCCCGGCACGCCAGGTCTTTGGCTGCAATACATCTTCTACTACACCAGTCTCTTCGTCGGTCAACCGCCGGAGCTGCATGCCAATCCGCCTGTTGTCACTATGCCCGTTATGCTGGGCTTGGCCGTGCTCTGGACACTCTCGGTTGAAGAACTGTTTTATACCTTCTGGGCTCCGGTCGTCCGCTGGTTCAGCCGCCGTCAACTCTATTTCCTTCTGGTCGCAGCCTGCATCGTGGCTCCCATTCTGCGCTGGCTGCTGCACACTCCCAAATTTCCCGAAATCTTTACCTTCTACTGCCGCATGGATGCGCTTGCCTATGGCGCACTCATCGCACTCATCCTCCGCGACCTTCGCAGCCGACCGGATCTACTGGACCGTATCGAAAGATTCCTTCGCGGTGCCTTTCTGCTCTGGCTGCCGGTCACCATCGTCTTCTGGCTTGCCCTGCATGGAGATCAGTCCAACCGCTACCTGACCAGCTTTGGCCTCATCCTCGCCGATGTGCTCTTTACCCTCAGCGTTTTTCTTGTCCTTCGCAATTCGGGTGGCTCCCAGTTCTGGCTGCGCATCTTGCGCACCCGCTGGCTGCGTGGCATCGGCAAGATCAGCTACAGTCTCTACCTTTTCAACTATCCTATCCGTTATTACGCTGAGCGCATCGTTGCAATCTTTCATCTCTCGCGCCGCGTTGATGCAGTACTTAGTGCACTGCTGGGCATTGCCTTGTCCTATCTCTTTGCGCTTGCCCTCTGGTACCTGGTCGAGTCCCGGATTCTTGCCCTCAAACCACGGCTTGCGCCAGACCCGGCCTGACTGTATCGAGACATAACTTTTCCTCTGTTATACTTGCTAGGAGTATCGAAATGTTGCTCTCTGTCGTCATTCCTACGCGGGAACGCCCTCATGCACTCCGTCAGTGCCTGGCGCGGCTGCACTCCACGCGACACGCGGTGGAAATAATCGTCAGCGATGACGGCAATGTCGAGACTACCCGCCAAGCACTCCATGTGGAGTTTCCAGCCGTTCATTTTCTTCAGGGGCCGCAGCGAGGCCCAGCCGCCAATCGCAACCACGGCGCTGCTCACGCCACCTCCGACCTGCTCATCTTCCTTGATGACGATTGCATTCCTCGGCCCGATCTTCTGGATAATTATGCCGAGGCTGCTGAAGCGAATCCGGAGATAGCCGCCTTTGAAGGTCGCATCACCCCTACAGGCCAGTGTCAGAGCTTTGCCGATGCTGCGCCCGTTAACGAGCGCGGCGGTTATTTCTGGACGTGTAATGTTGCCATCCGCCGTCCTGCCTTTGAGTCCATTGGAGGCTTTGATGAGCGCTTCGTCTTTGCAGCCAACGAGGATATGGACATTTACAGGCGCCTTCTTCCGCTCACGCCGGTTCTGTTTTTACACAAGGCCCAAGTCTTCCATGCCTATGAACTGCGTCTCGGCGAGCGGCCGCTCCGTCACAAGGGGCTCTCCACGGTCCTTTATCGCCAGATTCATTCTGGGCCGCGTCGCTGGCGCGACGCTTATGGCTTTCTCCGCTCCGCCATCCGCACCCTCAGCCGGGAAGCGCCTGCCCGCTGGCGGCAGGGTATTCGCTCCCATCCCATGCACCTGCTACGACTTGTTTCCTACGATCTTCGTCTGGCACTGATTACCGTTTTCTGGGGGCATCGTCGGTGGCTCACTCCGTTGCTCTTTCGCCCCTGCTGCAGCGGCTGTCGACAAATTCTGCTAACTATCCGCTCCATGCCCTAGACAAATCACACAGGTCCACTTGGATTGCCAATCTCCGGAGAAATCCTGCTGTTGACAGATTCCTGACGTAAGACGCGCTAGCTGGCGGCGGCGATGGCCGAGACCGGGACCAGCATGTCATCCTTGCGCATGACCAGATTGGTGGCGTTGAGCGTGGCCAGTTCGAAGCCGTGACCGTGGGTGATGGCGTCGGTGGGACAGGCCTCCACGCAGTAGCCGCAGAAGATGCAACGGTTGTAATCGATATTGTAGGTTTTCGCGTACCGCTCGCTCGAGGAGATGCGCTGCTCGGCGGTATTGTCGGCGGCTTCAATAAAAATGCAGTTCGACGGACAGGCAGCGGCGCAAAGGAAGCAGGCGACGCATTTTTCCAGACCGTTTTCGTCGCGCTGCAGCTCATGGGCGCCACGGAATCGCGGCTGGAAGACGGCGCCACGCAGCGGACCGGGGCCGTCGGGGTAGTTTTCCACCTGCGTGGGTTGGAGCATCTCCCGGAAGGTGATGCTCATGCCTTTGGCGATGGCGGCCGCATTGCGAACGATCGACATAGCGACAGTATACGATGAATGCCAGCCCGGAGGGGATGACGATGAACAGGCGCAGGGGACTGGGAGTTCCGGAATCCGGGATGGCATGGCGCGTGGGTGCGGTTGCCATTTTGGGAGTGGCGGCGCTGGGGTTGGCGGGCGCCGGATGGCCTACGCAGCCGATGCACGCGCAGGCGGTGCCCGCGCAGGAGGCGCAGATCCAGGCGGCACAGACTCAGGCTGCGAGGCCTGCGCCGATGCCGGAGCATCTGCCCGGCATGGGCATGCCGGCGATGCAGCGAATGATGCCGCATCCGGGCGAGCTGGTGGTTGGATACGAGGGCAAGGAAGCGGTCTGGTCAGCGGAGAAGCTGAAGACACTGCCGGCAACGACGGTGACGGTGTGGAATGCCCACGCGAAGGCCAAGCAGCGCTACACGGGCGTGGTGGCAGGCGAACTGCTGGGGATGCTGGAGTTTCCGCTGCAGCCGCATGGGCGCGAGCTGCGGCTGTATGCGGTGGCCACGGGTGCGGATGGGTACGAGGTGGTCTTCTCCGGCGGCGAGCTGACGCCGGAGCTTGGCGCGGGCACGGTGCTGGTGGCCTATGCCCGGGATGGCGCTGCGCTGGGCAAGGACGGGCCGCTGCAGATGGTGGTGACCGGGGACAAACGGCCGGCGCGCTGGGTGCGGAATCTGGCCTCGCTGCGGGTGGGCCAGACGCCGTAGCGCACGGGTTCGGCGGCGGGCTGGGCGGCGGCGGAGGATTGGTTCGCGGGTTTGATTGCGGGTTCAATCACGGATTCAATCACGGCTTAGGGGTGCGGACGCCAGACGTGGGACTGGCCCTGGTTGTTGGCCGGAGGCGTGGTGACGGGGACGCGGCCGTGATGGGTGCGCGCATGGGGACGGGTGGCGGTGTCTGGCAGGCAGAGCGCCGACTGCTGGCCGCCGAGCAGGGTGGACTGTGCCGGGGTGAGCTGGCAGAGCTGGGTGCGCATGGGCGTGGCATGCTCCTCGCCGAGAGCCTGGGTGATGTCGAGTCCGGAGGCGGGATCGACGGCGTAGGTGTAGACGTAGTCCTGGGCCGGTTTGGCGGAGCCGAAGTCGAGATGGAGCCAGGTGGCGAGGGTGGAGTTGCCACGGATGTCGGTCATGAGGCCGTAGACCTCGGAGGCCTGTACGCCGGCGGCAGGCGAGGCGGTGCGCAGGGCTGCGCCATCGGAGCCGCGCATCCAGCGCAGACGCCAGGCGTGGTCCGTGGGGCTGTAATAGGCGGCGGTGAAGAACAGCGAGGCATCGCACTGGAGGCAGTTCTGCCAGGTGAGGCCAAGCTCGGGCAGAATCTGGCTGCCGAAGGTGAGCCAGCTGCGGTATGCAAGCTGGTAGCCGCTGACCAGCGCAATGACCTGACGGTGGCTGAGCGAGACGCTCCAGAGGGTGAAGCGATCGGAGGCCGGCGAGGACTGCGGCGTGGCCCGCTGGGTGGTGACAACCAGCGCCGCATCCCACTGGACGCCGATCTCGCGCAGGGCGGAGTAGGACTGTCCGGCGAGCGAGTCCGAGACCCAGCGCACGGTGGGAGCGTCGGCGGTGGCGCGGAAGTCGATCCAGTGGAAGGACTGCGGCGCCGTCTGGGCACCGGCGGCGAGGCTGCCGGAAAGCAGCAGGATAAGCAGCAGGGCGGGGACAAAACCAGGCAGGAAAGCGAGACGCGGCAGGCGGGTGCGGCAGAGTTGGGCACGGACAGAGGGCATGTTGGGTTCGATTCCCTGCCCCGCGGAATGGTTGCGAGGCGATGCGGATAGTGTACCGGCTGGCGGGGTGCTGGGCTGGCTTCGGGCGGGGCTGGCTTCGGGCTGGGCTGGCTTCGGGCTGGACTGGCTGCGGTGCGGGCTGCAGGCTTGCAGGCCGGGCTGCCGGGCAGGCCGGGTTGGGAATGGTTTCGGCACTGCAACAGTTTTGGGCAGGAGCAAACTGGACTGGCAGATTTCCTCTCCCATTCCCACCGGAAGCGGTAGGATAGACCTACCAGAATCCGATGGACACGATGGTAGCCACTTCGACGACGGAATGTCCGCAGGCGGCTGAGGCAGGCGGCGAGGCGATGGTGCGGCTCTGCGGGGTGACCAAGAGCTACCGGACGGCGCGCGGGCAGCTGCGGATCTTCGACGGGCTGGATGCGGAGATTGGCCGCGGCGAGATGGTGGCGATTGTGGGCCGCTCGGGCAGCGGAAAGAGCACGCTGCTGCATCTGCTGGGAGCGCTTGATCGGCCGTCGTCGGGACAGATATACTGCGCCTCAACTCTGGTGAATGCCCTGAATGCCAAGGACGCCGCGCGCTTCCGCAATGAGCGGATCGGCTACGTGTGGCAGTTTCACCACCTGCTGCCGGAGTTCACGGCGCAGGAGAATGTGGCGATGCCGCTGATGGCCCGCGGAATGGACCGCAGGCAGGCGATGGACGAGGCGGCGGTGTGGCTGGATCGGGTGGAGCTGGCCGACCGGGCCACCCACCGGCCAGGCGAGCTGAGCGGCGGCGAACAGCAGCGCGTGGCACTGGCCCGGGCGCTGGTGACCAAGCCGGAGCTGCTGCTGGCCGACGAGCCGACGGGCGATCTGGATGAGACGACCTCGGAACTGGTGTTTGGATGGATGCAGAGGCTGCATCGGGAGCAGGGACTGACCTCCCTGCTGGTGACTCATAACCTGGAACTGGCCGGGCGTTGTGCCCGCGTCCTGCGTCTGGAGGGCGGCCGCTTGGTGGACGCCACCCGGAGAGACTCGTAACCGCAGAGGGACCACAGGATGGGAGTGGTTCGTGACCGCAGCCGATCGATAGCCGACAAGGAGTACCATGTTCGAACGTTATACGGAAAAGGCGCGACGCGTGATCTTCTTCGCCCGATATGAGGCAAGCCAGTTTGGCTCGCCGTATATCGAAACCGAGCACCTGCTGCTGGGTTTGCTGCGGGAGGACAAGGCGCTGACGAATCGCTTCCTGAGGTCGCATGCCTCGGTGGAGTCGATTCGGAAGCAGATTGAGGCGCATACGACGATCCGGGAGAAGGTTTCCACCTCGGTGGACCTGCCGCTGTCGAACGAGTGCAAGCGGGTGCTGGCGTATGCGGCCGAAGAGGCCGAACGGCTGGGCCACAAGCATATTGGCACCGAGCATCTGCTGCTGGGTCTGCTGCGCGAGGAAAAGAGCTTTGCGGCGGAGATTCTGCAGGAGCGTGGGCTGAAGCTGACGCAGATTCGCGAGGAGCTGGCGCGGGTGACGCAGGAAAAGGCACCGACAGCGGCGCGGCAGCGGGAGAACAGCCTGCTGGCCGAGTTCAGTCGCGACCTGACGCAGGCGGCGATGGACGGGCAGCTTGATCCGCTGGTGGGCCGCGATGGCGAGCTGGAGCGCGTGATCCAGATCCTGTGCCGAAGGACGAAGAACAATCCGGTGCTGATCGGCGAGCCGGGCGTGGGCAAGACGGCGATTGTGGAGGGTCTGGCGCAGCGGATTGCCGATGGCGAGGTGCCGAGTTTCCTGGCCGACAAGCGGGTGCTTTCGCTGGACCTGTCGCTGATTGTGGCCGGGACGAAGTATCGCGGACAGTTCGAGGAGCGACTGAAGACGATCATGAAGGAGCTGATGGAGAATCAGAACTCGATTGTCTTCATCGACGAACTGCATACGCTGGTGGGAGCCGGATCGGCGGAGGGATCGCTGGATGCGGCCAACATCCTGAAGCCGGCGCTGTCGCGCGGTGAGATCCAGTGCATTGGAGCAACGACGCCGGGCGAGTTCCGCAAGTCGATCGAGAAGGATCGGTCGCTGGAGCGGCGCTTCCAGGCGGTGAAGGTGCCGCCGCCGAATGAGGCCGATGCGATCAAGATCATCATGGGCATCAAGGAGCGGTATGAGAAGTTCCATGCCGTCAGCTATACGGATGCGGCGATTGAGTATGCGGTGTCGCACTCGAACCGTTACATTCCGGACCGCTTCCTGCCGGACAAGGCCATCGATCTGATTGACGAGGCCGGAGCGCGGGTGAAGCTGAAGCAGACCTCGCTGCCGGAAGAGATCACCGAGGTGCAGAAGCGGATCAAGTTCATTGTGCATCGCATGGAGAATGCGATTGCCAACCATGAATTTGAGAAGGCGCGCTTCTACTCCGACGAGGAGCGCAAGGAGCGGGAAAACCTGCGCGCACTGCGGGAGAAGTATCACCTGGATGACTCGACGGCCGGGATCGTGGGCCGCGAGGATATTGAGGATGTGGTGAGCCGCTGGACCGGCGTACCGATCACCAGCATCAAGGAGGAAGAGACGCAGAAGCTGCTGCGCGTGGAGGAGGAGCTGCACAAGCGGGTGATCTCGCAGGACAAGGCGATCTCCGCGCTGGCACGGGCGATTCGCCGTTCGCGCGCCGGGCTGAAGAGTCCGCACCGTCCGATTGGCAGCTTCCTGTTCCTGGGGCCGACCGGCGTGGGCAAGACGGAGGTGGCACGGACGCTGGCGCAGTTCCTCTTTGGCAGCGAAAAGGCGCTGATCCGCTTCGATATGTCGGAGTTCATGGAGAAGCATTCGGTCTCGAAGCTGATTGGTTCGCCTCCGGGCTATGTGGGCTACGAGGAGGGTGGACAGTTGACGGAGCGCGTGAAGCGTTCGCCGTATTCGGTGGTGCTGCTGGATGAGATTGAGAAGGCGCA
>JAJZGG010000036.1 GCA_021804965.1 Acidobacteriota bacterium | reverse complement strand
CTGGAAATGGACTACGCCCGGTATCTGTCACTCCTCGCTGCTTGATCTGGGCAAAATGGCCTCCCGTCGCCGCCATCCCAGAAGTGTGAACAGGCCCTAAGCAAATCGTACAAAGTGTCCGCAGTGAATACAGTGCTCTGTGCAATCACTCTGCGCGCAGCTGCTGCAATGCATCCTCAGCAGACAACCGGTCGCCATGACTGTGGCTGATTTTTTCGAAGACAATCTTACCTTGCTTGTTGAGGATAAAGGTGGAGGGATATGCCGTTTCATTCGGCGCATTCCAGCGAAGACTGTAGAGTTGGGTTGCAACATAGTCCGGATCGGTTACAAGCACCACGTTGGCCGGCAGCTGCGACTCCGATGCCAGAAACTCCGTGGCGCGCTGGTTCAGCTGAGCCGCCGGTCCGGGATACACGAGTAAAACCCTTGCATGCAATGCGGCAAAGGCGGGTGCATGCGTGATGAAATCATGCACTTGTCGCTGGCAGAATGGGCACTGATAGCCCGGATATCCGCGCAACACAATCAGCACAAGGGGCCCTTTACCCAGCAGGCTATGCATCGACACCGCACGCCTCAGTGGAGTTTGCAGCGTGAAATCGGGAGCCTGCGCTCCTACCGCAGGTGTCTCCGCAACGGCAGCGAACGCGGCAATCCCAGGAAGCACAAGTGCAAGCAGAATGACCAGTGCACGAAACACAAGAGTGAAGGCATTCTGTCTTCGCACTGCATGAATTGCGGTTTGCATGGAGTTCTCCGGAGTTCCGTTGGTTGTGAGTTTGTGAATGCGCCTCGTTATTCCGTCCGGCGCCGGGCAATCAGAATGGCATAGCCCAGCTTGCCGCTGCGTATGGCTTCGGCCGCAGCACGGGCGAATTGTTTGGCCGCGCTGAGATCAAGTCCGGGGATGTCCAGTTTTCCCAGGCCGGAAGCAATCTCCAAACCAAGCAGTCGGGATTGCACGCCGCGCACCATCTCTTCCAGCGCGCCATTCTGCGCTTCCATCTGCTCCACCGCCAGTCCGCCACGGGTGAGGATGGACGCATATTCCTGCATCGGCAGTGCGTCTCCGATGCAGGCAATCCATGCCAGCAGATCTTGCAGCTCCGGCAGTGGTGCCGCTGTACGTGTCAGATCGCTGATGCCCACGCCGCCGCCCGTCTTCAACACGCGCGCAAACTCAGCCGCAGCGACGTCCTTGCCCGGAAACGTACAGAAGGCGCATTCGCAGACGATCGCGTCAAAGGTTACATCGGCGAAGGGCAGCCGCTCGGCATCGGCTAAAGCAAAATGCACGCGTTCACCCAGCCCTTCCGCGTTCGCAGCCTCACGGGCCGCAACGATATTTGCTTCGCTCAGATCGATTCCAGTCACGCGGCATCCAAACGATTTTGCCAGATGCAGCGCGCTCGTTCCCCGCCCTGCTGCCACATCCAGCACATGCATCTCCGGCGCAAGGCCAAGCAGTTCGCCCAGGCGCTGCGTCAGGCGAACACCACCGGGATGGAAGCTGTCGCCCAGCAGCATGCGCGCGAGATCGCTGCCATAAAAAGTTGCGCAACACTGTTTGATCGTCGCCTCTTCCATCGCCATCGATCACTCCGACCCTGCGCCAAGGATCTGATGGAGCGCGCCGTTCGCAGTTGGGCTGGTCTTCTGCGTGAAGTCAAAGGTGACCGGTTCGGGCTGGTAGGGCTCGCCATCCCGTCGCGCCTGTCTCCGCTTTGCTTCCATCGCATCCAGCTGTGTTCGCGCCTGCTCCCGATAGCCAACCGAGTTATAGGCGCAGAAGGGAATTTGCTTGCCTCCGGGCAGCAGAAATTCCTTGCAGCACTTCATCAGATTCTTCTGGTTGAAGGTCCAGGGATCCATGAAATCCTGCAGCATGATCATCAGCATATTCTGGGCAATATCGCCCACTGTCAGGCTCTCCGGCAAGCCACAGGCCTGGCAGGAGATTGCAAACTGTTCCGCTGACTTTGCGGAACCTGAAACCGAGGAGGACGACCACAGCCCCTCCAGCGCCTTTTTGATCTCAAGGCTGAAGTCCGGCATCACGCGGTTTGTAATGTAGTCCAGATAGTCATACACATTGACGATGCGGGAAAGTGGCGTGACCTTCTCTCCGTCCAGAAAGGCATAGGTCACCGAATTACAGGTGGGAAAACAGCATGGAACCGGGATAAAGTCACTGGCTACAAACCTGCCCCCAGTCTGTTCTTCAATCAGGCGCACAATATCCGGAATCGTCATCCGCTGCATGGGATCATGCTGCATGTGGCGACCTGCGTGAAAGGCCGGCTGGAAGTTGATGCCGCGAATAGCCGGATGACCGATGGCGAGTTCAATGATCTTCCCAATCTCATGATCGTTCACGCCACGCTCAATGGCCGGAACCAGTGTCACGTTCAGTCCAATGGAGGCCAGGCGATCCAGCGCTCGCAACTTCTCCTCCAGCAGGTTCGGTTCCCCGCGAATGATGCGGTACGTCTCGCTGTCAAAGCCATCAAACTGGAAGTAGAGTGACGGACGCACCTCCGCCAGTTGCTCCAGAAAACGATCATCCTGCGCAATCCGTTTCCCGTTGGTATTCACCATCACGAAGGGAATCTTCCGGGCATGCGCCGCCCGCACAAAATCAATAATCTGCGGATGGATCGTCGGTTCGCCACCGGAGAACTGGATCACCTCCGGGTTGCCTTCCGTGCGTACATAGTCATCGAGCATTGCCTCCACTTCTTCCAGCGTCAGGCTGAAGCCCGGCTTTGCATCGGCAAAGCAAAGAGGACAGTTCATGTTGCAGGCACTGTTGACCTCGATGATGCCGAGGCAGGCATGCTGCTGATGATCCGGGCAAAGGCCACAATCGTGCGGACATCCATCCCGGATCTCGGTGCCGAAGGCCAGCGGGATGGTGCCAGGCTTGTTGAACTTGGAAAAATTCGTATACGCCTGGGCATCGCCATAGACCAGCGCCTCAAACGGTCCGCAGTCCGGACATCGCTTGGACATATACACCTTGTTGTTGCGCAGCAGAATCTTGGCATCGATCACCTGCCGACACGTTGGGCAGATGCTGCGCGTCAGCTCATAAAACACATGATCCGCGTCGCGCTTCGCACCGGCAGACGCAGGCGCAGGATGAGTCTCGGGTGCAATGGACATGGCAACGCTCCAGGAGTGGTTGAATGCATGGGGAAACTTCAGGGGAATTTCCCTTGAGCAGATTGTGTGCCATCAGTATCCGGCAGCCGGTCCGGAGGATTCAAATCATACGCATGCAACGTGCGCTAGACCACCTGGGAAGCGCTGGCAACCGATCGATCCGTCGCCTCAAAACCCAGAATCGCTCCATAGACAAGATGCGCCATCAGCGCGGCTGCTGCATCCATCATGCCCGGCCCGTTCAGCCCCAGAAAACCTTCACCCATCATGGGCATGACGGCGAATTCCATCACCAGCCACAGCATGGCGCCGAAGAGCATTCCCTTCATCAGCGCATTGCCAGGCAGCCGGTCTGCAATCTGCGCCGCAAACAGAATGGGAAACGCAATCGCCCCCAGCATAAGGTGGACCGCCAACCCCAGAATCCATGGCATGTGCATCATTCCTGCCAGGCTTGCTGCAATATCCATGTGTACGCCCATCATCGGTGCCACAAACATCATCATCGCTGTCATCACCACGGTCGCAGCTACGCCTGCCCACAAAACTCTTGCCGTAATCCGATGCATCGCAACCCTCCTGCCTGCAGGAGTTCCGGATGCGGGGAAAGGTTACAGCCCGGTCGCAATTTGCAGTTGGATTCCGGGATTCCCATCTGTAACCTTTGCCCCCGCGGGGAATCGTTATCATGGAGTGGGTTTGTTTTCATGATGAGCGAGCAGACAAATGCCACAAGCCATTCGCTGGAAACAGCGAACCTGATCCAGCGATTTCTGGCAGGTGAGCAAAGTGTTTTTCATGATCTTATCCGTCCTTATGAGCAGATGTATTACCGACTTGCATTCAGCATTCTGCGCAATGAACAGGATGCCGAAGACGCGGTGCAGCAGGCGATTGTCACCCTGTTCACGCGCCTCGACCAGTTGAAGGAGCCGGAGCGATTCAAACAGTGGAGCATACGCGTCGTGCAGAATGAGGCCAGGCTGCTCTGGCGCAGGCGGCGGCAGGGACAGTACGAGTCCATCGACGACAGGGAAGAGAACGGCAACGAGATATCCTTCCGCGGGCCGCGCGACTTCGCCGACTGGCGTGATCTCCCCAGTGAAACGGTGGAGAAGCGGGAGATTCATGCAGCTCTGCTCAAGGCGCTGGAAAGTATTCCGGCAAGCTACCGCGAGATCCTGCTGCTGCGCGATGTGGAGCAACTGAACGTGGCCGAGACGATGGAGATCCTTGGCATAAGCGAAGCCACCGTCAAGACGCGCCTGCATCGCGCCCGACTCCGCTTGCGTGAAGCGCTGGCTCCCACGCTTGGCATACCGCAGCCATCGTTTTGGGAACGCTGGAAAGGAATGAATCCATGGTCACCTGCAAGACGATAATCGGCCAGATTTCGGATTATCTGGAAGGCAACGTCTCGGCCGAGATGCGTGAAACAATCGAGCGTCATCTGCGTGGGTGTCGGCGTTGCAGTGCCGTTTACGATAGTACCCGCAAGATGCTCGTCATCATGGGCGATGAAACCATCTTTGAGGTTCCCGAGGGTTATGGAAACCGGCTCCACAGCTTCGTGGATTCGCTGGTGGCAAAGGCAAAATCCAGCACCTCCTGACCGCAGGCCACCCTCGGCAACTCCTGAACAGGAGGAGATCGTTTCTGCGCAGCGTATCCGCACCGTTACCATTCCGCAAATCATCCTCTCCAGCGTGGACAGCCGCAATCCTCGGCCATGCATCCCTGCGCATCGCCAGCGGTGCCAGCGCCGTGCTCATCGGCATTTATCTGGCCCACCTCAGCGCCACCGGTATGCGCATCGATGCGCGCCTCATCGGAATGCTGGGGGCCGTCTCCTTTGCTGCAGAGCTTGTTGCCTCCATCCCGCTTGGTCTGGTTTCTGATGCCATCTCCCCGCGCTGGCTCATGGTGGCAGGCGCGCTCATCGGGGCGGTAGCCGTTCGCATCTTTGCGCTTGCGCCGCATCCTTGGCTCTTCTACTTCAGCCGTATTCTCGATGGTCTGGCCGTGGCTGCGGTCACTCCGCCCTTGCTTGCATATCTCGCGCAGTCCACGACCCACAGCAGCAGCCTGCGTGCCCGCGTCATGAGTTTCTTTGAGCTTTCCCTGCTTGCCGGTCTGGCACTTGGCGGCGTATTGGGTAGCCAGCTCTGGCCGCACTTTCACCGGCATGCCTTCACGCTTCTGGCCCTGCTCTATGCCGCATCGGCTCTCCTGTTCCTTGTCGGCACCCGGCGCGCCCGCGCCCATGGAGCCAGTGCGGCATTGCATGGTCTGAAGCAGGCACTTCGCAGTCCGCAGATTCGCGCGCTTGCCCCCGTCTGGCTCTGCGTCAACGCAGTCGTAGGTCTCTGGCTTGGACCAACGACGACCTATCTCTTCACGCAAAGACCGGCCACCATGCAATACCTGGATGGCATCTTTGCAGAAACTCCCACCCGCATGGGGTGGATGCTGCTTGCCTACTCTGCTCTCTTTGGACTCGGCGTGCTTCTGTGGAGCTTCGTGTTGCCCCATCTGCGCATCCGCACTGCCATGTTCCTCTCGCTCAGCGCAATGCCCTGGGTCTGCGTTGGCCTCTACGCTGTCAACCACTCGACCGGCTGGCCGTCGGGTATGCGCGCGCTTGTGCTTGCAGTCACAGGGTTGATCGTCATGGTGGAGAGTGGATTCACACCGGCTGCACTCGCCTGGCTGGCGCAATCGCTCGTCGGCAGCGATGGCAAAGGTGTGGCCATGGGAATCTACTCCGTACTGCTCGGCATCGGTGCCATCGTCGGCTCTCTGCTTGCCGGCTGGCTCGGTGGAAGTATGCGTGTTGACGGCCTGCTGCTCGGTACCATGATGCTTGCCATCCTTGCGCTTGCCCTGCTGCACTGGGTTACAGACAACGACTCACCACAAACGTCCGCCACACTGGAGGAGATCCATGAAAGTTCCCGAATATGATCTGGCGATTGTTGGCGCAGGTGCATCCGGTCTGATCGCCGTCGACTTCGCCCTCCAGCTTGGTGCTCGAACGGCGCTCATCGACAAGGGGCCCATCGGTGGCGACTGCACCTGGAGCGGCTGTGTTCCCAGCAAGTCGCTCATCAAGGCAGCCACCGTGGCGCATCATGTGCGCGTGGCCTCCCGATACGGCATCGCATCCTCCGCTCCGCAGGCAGAGATGCCCGGCGTGCGCTCCTACCTCCGCAAGACCATCGAACAGATCTACGAGCCCACCAAGCCGGAGAACCTCAAGCAGAAGGGGATGAATGTCTTCCTCGGTGCGGCTTCGTTTCTCGATCCTCACACCCTCAGTGTTGGAGACAGAACCATCCGCGCCCAGAAGTTCCTCATCAACACCGGTGCCGAACCCAGACTGCCCGCGGTGGAAGGACTTTCCTCGGTACCATTTCTCACCTACCAGCAAATCTTCGAGAACGATCGCCTGCCCGAACATCTCGTCATCCTCGGTGGCGGTCCCATCGGCTGTGAGGTTGCGCAGGCTTACCGCAGGCTGGGCGCGCGCGTCACCATCGTGGCCGAGCGGATTCTTCCTGACGAGGATGAGGATGTCTCTGCGCTCATCGAGCACGTTTTTGCTAGAGAGGGCATTCTTCGTCTTGCCGCACGCGCACAGTCTGTCTCCGGAGCAGATCACTCCGTCACCGTACACACATCGCTGGGCAGCACCACCGGCGACATGCTTCTTGTCGCCACCGGGCGCGCCCCGCTCGTTCGCAATCTTGGACTCGAAGCCGCCCGTGTCCGATACTCCGCGCGCGGCATTGAAGTGGACAAACATCTGCGCACATCCGCGCGTCACATCTATGCCTCCGGAGATGTGATCGGCGGCCCGCAATACTCGCATCTGGCCGGATGGCAGGGCTTCCAGGCGGTTCGCAACGCCCTGCTTCCGGGCAACAACAGTGGCACCAGCGATGCACTCTCCCGCATCACCTTCACCGCGCCGGAGGTGGCACAGGTGGGCCTCACCGAGCGTCAGGCACGCGAGCAATACTCCGCATCCAGTCTGCATATCATGACCTTCGACCTCGCCAAAGTGGATCGCGCCGTCAACGAGGATGACCCGCTCGGCATGCTCAAGATCATCGCTGTGCGTAGCGGATATATTCTCGGCGCTGTCATCGTTGGAGAGCGAGCCGGGGAAACCATCACCGAGATTGCTGTCGCAATCCGCAATCGCCTCAAGCTTGCCGATCTTGCGGCAACCATCCACCCCTATCCCACCTACTCATCCGGCGTACAGTTTCTCGCCACCCGGATGGCCATGGAACAGACATTCTCGCGCACCCAGGGACGCATCCTCCGGGCCATCTCCCGAATCTGGCGCTAACCCGCCTTGCATCACGCCCCCCCGCCAGCAGGCATGCAGGCCATTACGGCAACATTTCCAGCACCGCAGCACTCGCAGCTGCAAGCCCCGGCTCCTGCTCCACCTGTCGAGCCGCCGCCGCAGCCTGCTGTGCGAAACCAGCTTCGCTCCGCAGCTGCTCCATCGCATCCGCAGCCAGCCTCGCGTTGTAGCGATCCTTGGGAATGGTCAGCGCGGATCCACGCCGCACGGCTCGCTGCGCGTTGTCCGGCTGGTCCCAGCCCCAGGGGACAAAGAGCATCGGGCGACCGGCGCGCAGTGCCTGCCCCGTGGTGCCGGATCCACCCTGATGCACAATCACCGATGCCCGGGGAAAAATCTGCGCATAGGGAAGATACGGAACGGAAAGAATCGACGGCGACACCCACTCCGGCCTGCGCGTGGCCCCAATCAGCAGGGCAGCGGCATGCAGCCGTTTTGAGGCTTCAATGCTCGTGGGAAAGAATGCGCCAGGATACCCCACCGCCGTTGATCCCAGCGTGAACACCAGCGGCCTTGGATGCAATTGCAGAAACCGTTCCACTTCCAGGCTGGAATCCAGCACTGCGCCCTGCTCTTCGTGAAACACAAAGCCCGTCTGGATTGTCTGTGCAGGCCAGTCCCGCTGCGGCTCTGCCAGCCACGAGGAGAACAGGGCAAGCACCCGATGCGGGGAAAACTTATCCTTCAGCAGCGGATCGCAATCCTGTCGCAATCCTTCCTGCATGCGCAGCAGCCGCACAGGATTCCACCAGTGCCGAGTGGCCATCCGCACCAGCGTCATGGCCGTGCGATAGGGCAGTCGTCCTGCCTTTCGCAAACTCCGCATCCACGGCGCATTCACCAGCACCGGAGGATCATCTTCGGAAAAGAACGAGCAGGGTGAGAGGATCATCGATGCCCAGCGCAGCCCCAGCTTTTCTGCCGCCAGCGGTGCGGCATACACCAGCTCACCGGCCAGCATGCAGTCCACTCCCTCCAATGCCCGCACCAGATCGATATAGGTATCCTGCAAATGAGGCAGTATCACCTGGCGGAAGAGAATCTCCGGCCCTTTTTTCAGGTCATCGCAGGATCCAATCAGCGTGGCCGACGTTGGGTCCAGGTCCGGACGCAGGGCACGAAACTCAAACCCCGGTTGCTCCACTCTGCTGCGATAGAACTCCGTGGTCACGATTCGGATTCGACAGCCCTGCTGCTGCAGGCGGGCTCCAAGTGCGAGGCAGGGATGCAGGTCGCCGAGTGACCCCAACGTAACCAGCGCAATCAACTTTTGCCTTGTTTCCGCGTGCCTCATCGCGGCGAAAGACGCACCCTCAGCAGCCATGCCGCCAGCGCCGTGGCAGCTGTTAGCGGCTGGCCGTCGCTGCAAACTTCTTCACCATCGTCAGCAGCAGCTTGCGGTCATTCTCGTTCAGGTTCGACGAGTACCGCCGGATCTGATTCATAAACCGCAGCTCATCGTCCGACATCTTCTGCGCCGTGGTCTCTGCCGACAGATTCCCGTCGCTGAAGAACTGCGCCACCGGAATGTCCATCGCATCGGCAATCTTCGCCAGCGTGTCCAGGGATGGCACCGTATGCCCGTTCTCCACCCGCGACAGATAGCAGCGCAGCAGTCCCGTCTGCTTCTCGATGTCTCCCTGCGACATCCCCTTCTGCTGGCGAAATCCCCGGATCACCGCACCAATCTGCATGCATCTCTCCCTGCTTCGGTTCCATGTCCCCGACTGCGTCACCGGCCACATTCCGGCAGCCTGCCATCGCATCCGCC
Source organism: Acidobacteriota bacterium (assembly GCA_021804965.1). GTDB lineage: Bacteria > Acidobacteriota > Terriglobia > Terriglobales > Acidobacteriaceae > Acidicapsa. The sequence continues at coordinate 19,463 of JAJZGG010000036.1, read as the reverse complement.
TGCCCGACCGCTGCCAGCATCCCGCGCGCTCCGGAGCCCGGATCACGCACGCCGCATATTGCTATAAGAGTTAACATTCCCCGGACAGGGAAGCAAGCATTTCCGCAAGAAAATCCGCTCGCTGGAACCATCCCCGCCAAACCGGTCAGCCGCCGGGGCAGGGAACTCGTCGCCGGATAGGGCTGCCATCGGCAGCCGTCAGCGATCGATCTTCAGGGCCAGAACTCCACCGCTCGCACCGTCGGCGGTCCCGCATGTCCTTCAATCACCTGCGTCTCCACCACCGCCTCCATGTTCATCGAGCGCCAGTTTGGCGGAGCATTTTTCAGCAGTTGCTTCAGGTCATTGGCATTCGAGATCAGCTCTCCGGCCGCTTCCGTTCCTTCTTCCGAGATGCCAGAGACCATCAGCACCGGCTGTCCCGTCACCTGGTCCCGGAATCGCGCCACAATCGCATAGTCCCGGGCCAGCTTCTCATACGGCTGGTCCCAGTCCGAGGCCCACGTCGTCCGCTTCTTGCTCTTCCGGTCCACAATCAGCGCCGTGCCGTTGCTGGAATCAAAGCCAAAGCGCAGATCCCGGCTCAGCCGCATCACCCACAGGTTGTCAAAGGCCCCAATCAGCACCACCGGTCCCTCGCGCAGCTCCCCAAAGGTAGCCTCCGAGGCCGCCGTCACCCGGAACGGCTTGTGCTGCGCCAGCAGCGGAACCTCCACCCGCGTCAGCGTCACCACGTCGGCCAGCGCAAACAGCCCCGACAGGTGCAGATGGACATACAGCGGCTCGGAGGCCACCGTATGCGGGATCGGCTTGGACCAGTCCCCGTCGTCGCTGGTATCCCGCGCCGGCTCGCCCAGGCAGATCGTCACCGTCGAATCCCCGCTCGTCAGCGGCTGCCAGAAATCCTCCACCGTATGGTCCACCGGAGCCTGTGCCTTGGGTGCCCGCAGCCACAGGCCACCCAGAATTCCGGCTCCCAGCGCCGCCACCACCATCAGCACCGTCACCACCAGGTGCGTCGTCGTACCCGAGTAGTGCTGCCGTCGTCCCGGCTCCGGCTGACGATGCAGCCAGAAGGCTGCATGCTCCCACGGCAGGTGCATCCCGTGATGGACCGGTGGATTGCCCGGCGGCAGTCCGCCAGAGGCCACTCCGGCAGCCATCCCTCCGGCTGCCAGCATCGCCGCTCCCGGGCTTATCCCCACGCCATTGGCAGCTCCATCCGTCGCCGCATCGGCGCTGCCAGCCTCCGTCGCCGCCTCACCGCCATCGACTGCCGGCCACACAAACTGCGGCAGATACGCCCCTGTTGGCAGCTCAATCCGCAGCTCTCCGCTGTGCTCGGGATCATAGTAGTACTGCGCCAGCCGTTTCCGTGTCTCGCCCGCGGTCACCCGCACCACCGGGTCGGCATTGGCATCGTAATCCGGTGCACGACCAAAGACCTCAATCCCGATCAGCCGTTCCTTCAGCTGGTCGGCATGGCCCTCCAGCGTCTGCTCCACCACAAATCGCAGCAGACCGGGGTAGCGCTTGCTATGGCAAAACAGAGGGTGCCGCAGCAGCCGATCCAGCTGCTCCCGCACTGCCGCCGCATCCGGCTCGCCAGCGTTGCGCGGCCCGGCAGCCGAATCCATAGCATCCATCTGCGGTTTTCCAGCTGGCGGCAAGCGTTTCTCCCCTTGGCAACGTATCATACGTCGGCCCGTTCGACCTGTCTATACAGAAACGAACCGTCTTCCGAAAAAGTTCCGTTCCTTCCCCCGACTTCGTCCCCGATCGCCTGTAATCGCTTTCTCTGCAGTGTATCCTGCATTCCTGGCACTCCCCGTCAAGGCGGCATTTTCCAACAAATCCGGACGTATGATACCTGTCCATCCTACCCGATAGAACTTGTGTAAGCCATTGGAATAATTAGGATTGGTAATGTACTTCACTGTGTCCTCCGCAGTGAGGGGAGCAGGTTCCGTTCAGTACCACGCAATCGCTGCTCCGGTGGTCTTCAGCATCTGCGGTCTCCTGCTGATTCCATACTCAGCGATTGTGCATTGCCAACAATGTTGAGGAGCATTCTGGCAGTGCCGGGAACGACACAAAATAAAAAACCTGCCATCAGGACGGCTTGCCGCCTGGGTTTGGAAGACTCAGTTCCTTGCTCAGGCGGTTTTGTTTTGCGCCCTTCCACTTCAAACTCCCGCAACATCTAAGGCTTGGCGCTCATCGCGCCCATGCCCGCCATCCCGGCAATGCGGCTCTTGCCAAACTCATAGCGTTTCCACGTCACTGGTACCAGCCGCCCGGAACCCTCCCGTAGCCGATAGTTCCGGTCCACGGCCACATCCCGAATCCGGTCCGTCATCCCGCTGGCCGGCCAATGCACCACCACCTCGTCGATCCGTGTCGCCCGGCCCACTCCAATATGCTGCCGGAACGGTGCGCTGCCAAAGCTGGAAACCGACCCGACCGTCCGCCACACCGTTCGCGTCTGCTCTGCCTTGTGCCCGGCATCCCGCGCCGGCTCCCGGAAGCGTACCTCGATCGTCGCCCCATACCCGGGCCGATTGCTTTTCACCCCTTCCAGCACCAGTGTGATCCAGTGGTTTCCATGCCCCGGATTCCGGTAGAGCGCGTCGAAATACCGGTCGCCCGGATACGCCCCGCCCGTCTCCTCAAAGACATCCTCCTGCCCGTCATTCTCCAGATCGGCAAACACCACGGCATGCGCATGTTGCAGATTCCCAAAGCCTCCTGCCGTTGTCACGTCCTCAAAGCGCCGTCCCGCGTCGTTGCGAAACATCCGGTTGGGCAGCAGCGCCTCGTAGGAGGGTTCGCCCGTCCCCAGGTACAGATCCTGCCATCCATCGTTGTCCAGATCCCCAAATCCAGCTCCCATCGACAGAATCGCCCGATCCAGACCCACCGCGTGTGCCACATCCGTAAATGTCCCATCCCCGTTGTTGTGGAACAGTCGGGGCAGGGAAGCGTGGTGCGGCTGCCCGGCCTCGAACCGTCCCACATCCTCCATCGATTCAGTCGAATACCCAGCCGCAAACAGATCCGGCCATCCGTCATTGTCGTAATCAAAAAACCACGTGGCAAAGGTATTGCGCTCTCCGCCCAATCCGGCCGCATCCGTCTCGTCCGTAAACCGCCAGTGCAACGGGTCCGGATGCAGCGGATCGGCCGGTCCATCGTTGCGAAACAGCCAGCTGCGCCCGCGCATCGCCGACACATACAGATCCGGCCGTCCATCCCGGTTATAGTCGCCCCAGGCTGCGCCTTTGGCAAAGCCCAACTCCGCCGGAATTGCGCCCTCCACCTTCGTGAACGTGCCATCCCCGTTGTTGTGATAGAGAACCGAAGGATTCCGGTCGCCCGGCTGCGACTCCCGCGCCACAAACAGGTCCAGCCGCCCATCCCCGTCATAATCGGCCCACGCTGCCGACGAGGTCGGGCGCTCGCTCCACAGTCCCGCCGCCCGGGTCACGTCCGTAAACGTCCCATCCCCGTTGTTGCGCAGCAGCGACATCGGATAGTGCCCGAACCGTCCCCACCACTCCCCGCGGATCACCAGCACATCCGGCCGCCCATCGTTGTTATAGTCCGTCAGCACCAGGTCCAGCCCGCCCAACTCCCCATCCAGTCCCGCCGCATGCGTCCGATCCGTGAACGTCCCATCCCCGTTGTTGTGGTAGAAGTGCATCCGGTCCAGCGGCCCCGACGAGGAAACCAGAATGTCCATCTGACCATCCCCGTCAAAGTCCTCCACCACCGCTCCGCCAGACAGGTCCATATCCCCGATTCCGGCCACCATCGCCACGTTCGGAAAATACCCAATCCCATACTCGGAATCCGACAGCGACTCCGGGATCAGCCAGGCCTTCGGCACATCCTGCGGATACCGCCCCAGTTGCTGATAGGCCACATTCAGCAGCCACCGGTAGAGCCAGGAATCCGGCTCGTGCTGCAGCAGCCACGTATATTCCTCCACCGCATGCGTGGCCCCGGTCTGGAGCCGATGCACCGCCGAGCCCCGCAGCGGATACACGCAGGACAGCGCCGTATGGTTGCTCACGCAGTTCTGCTGTTCGCCCACCCGCAGCCAGGCAATCGCCAGCTCCCGATGCAGCCGGACCCACACCGCCTCCGGCACGGTCGCTTCCCCCAACTGCTTTTTCAGCTCTTCCAGCGTCGCCACCGATCCTGTGCTGTCGCCGCTGCGCAGCTGTTCGTTGGCCAGCTCCAGCGCCACCGTCACCCGATCCGGCAGCCGCAGCGGCTGCTTCAGCAATCGCTGGTAATAGTCCACCCGCTCGCCCGTCTTGTTGGGATCCGCCTTCCAGTCATTGGTGGCAAAGATCTGCCGCAGCCGCTGCCCCATCGCCTGTGCTGCGCTCATCCCTGTGCCGGTCCCATCGCCCATTCCAGCACTCTGGGCCATTGCCCGTCCGCCAGCCAGCCCGGCCAGCATGCCGGCAGCGACCACGACCCCGGCCACCCATCCCCGGCGAATCCATCCATTCATCCCCGTACCCTGTTCCAACTTCCCCATCCGCATGCGCATTCCACACCGGCCCGAGTCGCCGCCCATCGGCATTCAGGCCATAGTGTAGCGCCGCCCGGCAGCCCCAGCCCAACGTCTGCAGCCCAGCCTGCATCTCACCCTGCAGCAGCATCTTTCTGACGGATGCAGGAGCCGCCCGTGCCGCACAGCCCTGCCGTGCGATACACTCCCGTGGTATGAAATGCCTGCAACTTTTGCCGTCCCTGGTGGTCCCCATCGTAATGATCCTCACCTCGAATCCATCCCCGGCGCAAAGCACCACGCCTGCGCCCAACCCTGCCGCCACGCTGGCCTATATTCACCAGACCTGGGGCACGCTCACCCGCTCCATGACCGACTGTCACTCGCTGGTCGACAGCAAGGTCACCACCCATCCGGTCCTTTACCTTCCCGCCGACTTCACTCCGCCCTCCGATGTCACCGCCGCGGCCAGTCGCTGCGGCGTCACCATCCACCACCTGCCTCGCGTCATCCACCAGCTCGGCGACGTCATGCCCGAGGAGATCGGCGAGAACGGCCTGCTCTATCTGCCTCATCCCTACATCGTCCCCGGTGGACGCTTCAATGAAATGTACGGTTGGGACAGCTACTTCATCATCCTCGGCCTCATCGCCGACCATCGTGCCGACATGGCCCGCAACATGGTCGAGAACTTCTTCTTTGAGATCGAGCACTACGGCGCCACCCTCAACGCCAACCGCACCTACTACCTCACCCGCTCCCAGGCTCCGTTCCTCACCTCCATGATCCGCGCCGTCTACGAGGACCCCACCGCCTTTGCCAGTCGTGAGCAGGCCGATGCCTGGCTTGCCCAGACCTACGCCATGGCGGAAAAGGATCACTCCACCTGGCTGCGCCCCGAGCATCGCGCCGGCAGCACCGGCCTTGCCCGCTACTACGACTACGGCAGCGGTCCGGTCCCCGAGATGGCCGATGACAGCACCTATTACCCGGACATCATCCGCTGGCTGCTCGCCCATCCCGACGCCAACCACGGCTTCCTGGAAAAATCCGTCGATCATCCCGATGCTGCCGAGATCGAGCGCCTCCGCCACACCAGCTGCGACATCACCCGCTCCCCGGTCTGTGCCAACGCCGTCGCCAACGGCTACCGGCTCACCCGCGACTTCTATGAGGGTGACCGCGCCATGCGCGAGTCCGGCTTCGATCCCAGCTTCCGCTTCGAGGCATTCTCCGGCGCCACCCACCACTACGCCCCCGTCTGCCTCAACAGCCTGCTCTTCCGCTACGAGGAGGACATGGCCCACTTCGCCCATCTGCTCGGCAGGCCCCAGGATGCCCGTCTCTGGTCCCAGCGCGCCAACCGTCGCCGGATCGACATGAACCGCTTCCTCTGGCGTGCCGATCAGGGCGTCTTCGCCGACTACGACTTCCTCCACAACCGCTCCTCCCACTACGCCTACATCTCCTGGTTCTATCCGCTGTGGGCCGGCGTGGCCACCCGCTCCCAGGCAGCCAGCATCGTCCGTCACCTCAGCGCCATTGAGCGCCCCGGCGGGCTTTCCATGAGCGCCACCAACACCGGACTCCAGTGGGATGAGCCCTTTGGCTGGGCACCCACCAACTGGGTCGCCATCTCCGGTCTTTACTCCAGCGGCTACCGCGACGATGCCCTGCGGCTGGCCCGCAAATTCACCCGCACCATCGACATTGGCTATGCCCACGACGGCACCATCCTGGAAAAATACAACGTCGTTGCCGGCAACTCCGCCGTCCACGTCCTCACCGGCTACAAGGCCAACCAGGTCGGCTTCGGCTGGAGCAACGCCATCTATCTCAAACTCACCCAGATGATTGCCGCCGGCGACTCCGGCCCATCCTCTGTCCGTTAACCCGGTCCGGCGCAGATTTCTGCGCCTTTCCCGCCGGTCATGCATCTCTTAGCCTGTCGATTCTTCCGTGCCTGGCAGCGCGATCCTTCCGCTGCCTCGCACGGTTCCATCTCTTTCCTGCCGGGCGCTGACCGGCTCCAACACCGGTTCCCACCGGCTTCCCATATCCTCGCCGACAGGAGCATGCATGGCAGAGTCGACCGCCACGGCCGATCCTCACTCGATCCACGACGACCACTGGAAGCCGCGCTTCAACCCCTGGGTCGTGGCCTTCACCGTCACTCTGGCCACCTTCATGGAGGCGCTCGACTCCTCCATTGCCAACGTCGCTCTGCCCCACATCGCCGGCGCCCTCGGTGCCAGCTATGACGAGGCCACCTGGATTCTGACCTCCTATCTGGTCTCGAACGCCATCGTTCTCCCCATCAGCGGCTGGATCGCCAACCGCTACGGCCGCAAGCGGTTTTATATGATGTGCGTCGCGCTCTTCACTGTCTTCTCGCTCTGCTGCGGCTTTGCCAACTCGCTCTTCATGCTTGTCTTTTTCCGCGTCCTGCAGGGCGCTGCCGGCGGTGGACTCCAGCCCAGTGAGCGCTCCATCCTGGCCGACACCTTCCCGCCGGAGAAGCGCAGTGTCGCCTTCGCCCTTTACGGCATGGCTGTCGTCGTCGCTCCGGCCATCGGCCCCACCATCGGCGGCTGGATCACCGACAACTACTCCTGGCGCTGGATCTTCTTCCTCAACATCCCCGTCGGCATCCTCTCGCTCTTCCTCAGCGCCCGCATCGTCGAGGACCCACCGTATCTCAAGCGCATGCGCAACAAGGTCGGCTCCGTCGACGGCTTCGGTCTCGGCCTGCTCGCGCTCACCATCGGCGCGCTTCAGATCATGCTCGACAAGGGCCAGGAAAAGGACTGGTTCAGCTCCGGCCTCATCATCGCCTGCGCCACCATCGCCCTCGTCGGTTTCGTTGCCTTCCTCTGGCGCGAACTCACCGCCGAGCATCCCATCCTTGACCTGCGCCTCTACAAAAACACCACCTTCGCCACCACCCAGTTCGTCATGCTCGTCATCGGTGCCACGCTCTACGCCACCACCGTCATGATTCCGCAGTTCCTGCAGGAGGTCCTCGGCTACTCCGCCACCCAGGCCGGAGCCGTTCTCTCGCTCGGTGGCGTCGTGCTCATCTTCCTGCTGCCCATCGTCGGTTTCATCGGGCAAAAGGTCGATCCGCGCGCCATGATCTGCTTCGGCTTTGCCATGGTCTCCTTCGGCGTCTACCGCATCTCCGATCTCTACCTCGGCATCGACTTCTGGACCGCGACCAGCTGGCGCGTCATCATGGTCCTGGGCATGCCGTTCCTCTTCGTGCCCATCAGCGTGCTCTCCTTCGTCGGCGTCCCCCGGGAAAAGAACAACGAAGTCTCCGGCCTCACCGCACTGGCCCGGAATATCGGCGGCAGCATCGGCGTCTCCTTCATCAGCACCATGCTCGTCCGCCGCGCCCAGGTCCACCAGGCGTATCTGGCCGCCCACGCCAACCCGTCCTCATCCACTTACCAGTCCATGCGCGGCGGCCTCATCGGAACCCTGCAGACCCGCGGCTACTCCGCTGCCGGTGCCGCCACCCACGCCGCAGGACGACTCTACGAGTCCATGATGCAGCAGGCGCAGATCCTGGCCTACATCGACACCATCCACATGCTCGTCATCCTCACCGTCTGCCTGATTCCCATCGCCTACATCATGAAGAAACCAACCGCCCGACCCAAGGAACCCATCGCCATCGAATAGTTCGCGCGTGGCACCCATGCGTGCCGCTGCAGCGTGAGTCATCACGCTTCAGTGCAGCTTGGTTTCCTGCTCCAGCAGGGAGAGAATCTGCGCCATGCGTTTTGCACGCGTCTCCGGCTTTTTCGCCGTGTGGAGTCTGTAATAGATCGCGAACAGGTTTTGTCGGTTCAGCGTGGCAAAGAATGCATTCGCTTTGGGAAGCCTGCTCAAGGCCATCAGGAAGTCTTCCGGAAGCTCCATATCGGCCGAGCCCGCGTATGCATTCTCCCAGCGCCCATCTTTCTGCGCGGCTGAAACATGTGCCAGTCCGGCTGGCATCATGCGTCCCTCCCGGATCAGTTGTTCCGCATGTTTCCGGTTCCTGCTGGACCAGTTGGAACCCGGCCTGCGTGGTGACAATCGTTGCAGATACGAGCCTTCATCCAATGGCTTCTTCTGGCCATCAATCCATCCAAACCGGATCGCCTCCACAACGCAATCGGTCCAGGTCACAGAGGTCTTCCCTGAATTGGATTTGTAGATTCTTACCCAAAGTTCCTGTGTGCGGGTGTGATTCTCTGCCAGCCATTCCCCCAGAGCCTGCGAATCTGGAAAGGAAAGATGGGAAATGGGTGTCATCAGCTTCCAACCCGGGTGGCGCGGAGGCTTTGCAACCGAAGATGGAGGTGCGCTGACCATGGCGGAAGCATAGCACGCGCAGAATCGGACTTTGGATGGCATTCAGACCAAATATCAATGCAGTCTGACCCGGTCCCGCGACAGAAAGAATGCCCTGGAAGCGGACCCTAGGAGTTGCAACCCGACCCGTGACGATTTCTCAGCCTGCTGCGCGAGAACCAGTCGCATCACAGCTTCAGGCAGGGTGCAATGCATGGATGCATGTTTGTGGCATTCTGCGGTTCCTGGGTCGTGCTGCGCTCCTGCAAGGGGTGTGGTTCGGCCCTATGCTTTTTCAGGAAAGCTCACTGCAGGATGCTCACTGCCATGCGCAAACACGGCCCGATTGCCTCACGAAACATTCGCCGTCACAACCCTCACCCGCCCATTGGCAGCGCAAAACCAACGTGCCAGACGGTGCTGCGCAACTGCCCGATTCTGCCCTCGCCCGATCCACGTTTGGTTACGGCGGTAGGAATTTTTGGTAACTTCCACAATCCATAAGACTAACGTCATCGCCGTCGCTCGCCTTCGGGAAGGCTGCGTCTGGTCGCACATTTCAAAAAAACAGATTTTTTGCATGTTCTGTACCCGGTTGCAGCCCCGCAAGGTTGCCTCCCTGCCCGGCTCGCGATAGACTGGAAGAATTGCAGGAAAGGTTTTTCTCACCATGCCCAAACAAGGTATCCATCCCGATTACGTCGCCGTGAAGGTGCATTGCTCCTGCGGCCACAGTTTTGAAACGCGTTCCACCCACAAAGGCAACATCGGTGTGGAAATCTGCTCCAACTGCCATCCGTTCTTCACCGGCAAGCAGCGTCTGGTGGATACGGCCGGTCGCGTGGAGCGTTTCCGCCGCAAGTACGCCGAAAAGGCTGCAGCGAAGTAGGCCGGACGCATCGATTCCTACCGGGCCTCCGCTGCGGCGGAGGCCTTGTTGCGTGTAAAGGCGCGAGGAATGGCGCGTGCAGCCGACGCAGGAAAGCGATTGGTAAACAATGGCAGGCAAAGGCTTTACCGTGAAAAAGAACTGGGACAACCCGATCCAGCACCCCATGCCGGTCGCCGCCCGGGTTCCGGCCTCCTTTGCCATTGGACCGGTTGCCGTCTCCCCGGCCACGGTGCTGGCGCCGATGGCCGGCGTCACTGACACGGTCTTTCGCCGCTTCATCCGCCATGCCAGCCTCTTCACCGCAACCGGCCAAAGCCCAGCCACCATCCAAAGCCCAACAACCGCCCACGGCCCAGCCACCGCCAGCGGCCCAGCCGAGGCCCACGGCGTCGAGGACGTCATCACCAACCAGCAGTCCGGCTGCGGCCTGCTGATGACCGAGTTCACCAGCGCCGACGGCCTGTCGCGGATGCGCGAGTCCAAGCGCAAGCGGTACCTCACCTTCTACGAGGATGAGCACCCCATTTCGGCGCAGATCTTCGGCTCCAATCCGGAGACCCTGGCCGAGGCGGCGCGCATCGTGCAGGAGACCGGCTTCGACATGGTGGACCTGAATCTGGGCTGCCCGGCCAAGCGCGTCGTCGGCTGCAACGGCGGCTCCGGGCTGCTGCGCGACCTGCCCCGCATCGGCGAAATCTTTCGCGCCGTGCGTGCAGCGGTCACCATTCCCTTCACCGTCAAGTTCCGCCTCGGCTGGAGTGATGCCTCCATCATCTGCGTCGAGCTGGCGCGGATGGCCGAAAGCGAAGGGCTGAACGCCGTGGCCCTGCATGCGCGCACCCGCGAGCAGGCCTACAACGGGCAGGCACGCTGGGAGTGGATTGCCGCCGTCAAGGATGCCGTGCGCATTCCCGTCATCGGCAACGGCGACATCCGCACCCCCGAGGATGCCGCAGCCATGGTCGACCAGACCGGCTGCGATGCCGTCATGATTGGCCGCGCGGCACCGTCCAACCCCTGGCTCTTCCGCCAGATTGCCGAATACACGGCGACCGGCCGCTACATGCTGCCCACCGAGGCCGACCGCTGGCAGATGATTCACACCTACTTCGAGATGCTGCTGCAGGAGGCCGAAGCCTCCCAGTCGCTGCCCCGCGACGGGCGGCACGGCGAAACGGCAGGCAAGATGAAGCAGTTTGCCTCCTGGTTCACCCACGGCGTCCCCGGCGGAGCGCGCCTCCGTCAGCAGATCTTCCTCAGCCGCACCGGCCGCGAGATTCTGGAAACCGTGGACTGCTTCTTCGAGCAGCGAATCGCCGCAGGCCCATCCACAGCAGACACCCCCGAATCCGCCGACAACGCCGAAGCCGCCGCCGACCCCGTCACCACCTGCGCCGACTAACTCCCCGCCACCAAAGCAAGCCTGCATCCACTTTTGCCCCGCACCGGGCAATTGTCGAAGCAATTCGGAAACAGCCTCAGCCGTAGGGTGAATGCGCGCATCGGCAGCACCCCACACAAGCCAACATCCGGCTTGTGTGGGCCACCCGCCCGCTCTGCTTCGATCTGCGTTGGTTTGGGCTTATTCCTCACCGAACTGATGAATCTGCACCTCGCCATCCGGGAAGACCGCGCGAATCTGCAGTGCGCCGCCCATGGCTTCGATATAGCTGCGAAGGGTGGAGATGTACATGTCGGTTCTGCGCTCCATTTTGGAGACAGAACCCTGATCCACTTCCAGCAGTGTGGCCAACTGGGTCTGGGTCAGCTTTCGCGCCTCGCGCAGCTCGTCCAGCGCCAGTGTCTTCAGCGCCGCATCGACCCGTGCCTTCACCCGGGTCCGCCGCTCAGGCGACATCTTCTCCTGCAGTTGCTTGAAGTTCTTTGCCATCTGCTCGTCCTACGTCAGGCTGTTCCACCAGCATTCGAATTCATCGGTGAACTCAACATCCCAAGCCATACACCCACTATGCACCCGAAGCCATTATGGCGTCAAATGCATATTCCAGACCGGAACTGCGTCGCACCCCACACAAGCCAAAATCAAGCTAGTGTGGGGTACCTGCATTCGAGTATGAGCATCATAGATGCGCAAGTAATATAGGCATCTCTCACCTTCGTAGTTCAATTTTCAAGCTAGGATCAGTTTCAATTTCTTCAATAATCTGGTTATAGCGCTCAACTAATTCTGCTACCGCAACTCTTCTACCCTCAGAAGCGAATCGTGCAATCTCATACAGATTTAAAGCAACGAATTGCTCAATCTCAAAGATGTCAATGCGATCCGCTAGTCCCACGTTTGAAGCTAGTCCCTCTGCTACGGTAAGCCCTTTTTGCAGTGTTACTATAATTGGACGAAATCCATCATTTATATTCTCATAGCATCGCTGGATAACAGCCTCGCCTGGAGACGTGGTCACATGAATCGCTACATCTCCAATAAAGAAATCTCCCGCTCGATCCTTCGGTGCATCTGCTGTAGAAAAGCTATTATGTTGGAGATGTCCTTGCCCCAAGGCGCAATCGAGCTTAGCGCCCACTAAATGCTGTAGCACTGCTCCTGCGTAATACATTCCAGGCATTGTCTTTTGACGTTCTTCTGCCTGTACAATAACATCACGCATTACAGTTCGTAAGCCACGTGAAACATCAAGTTTGATTTTGAAGGGCTTAGCTGCGAAGAATTCCTTTACCTTATCGATCCAATAGGCTTCAATCGCATCGAGATCAACGGGGCCCTTCTCGCTTAGTGCATTCAACAAAGCGACATACTCTCGCATGTTGCTCAAACTTCCGCGAGAAGTACGCCCGCCCTCCGCAGCTAAAATTCGGTCGATGCCATTGCGTTTGAGTATCGCCTGAACCGCACCTTTGCCTAAACCAAGAACCTGTCCTCCACCTTCGGTAATCAACGCCATAGGGTCAAGCGGTAAACTCATTGATCGTGCATGTTGGGTCACGACTAGAGCAACAGATAAAGGCCCTTTCCCGCGAAAGCTCTTGTTTGAGAAAAATTCAGTCAGGTCTTTCTCGTGAATTCTTGTCATCAGGCGGCCTGCCGTTCGCCTTGTTGATTGGCGTCTAGAATAGGCTCCAATAAATGCTCCGCAATAAAACGCACTACGGGAACCACTACTCCATCACCCGCCAGATGATAAGCATCATTGTATTTTTCGGGAAGCTGGTACCTGTCAGACAGACCCATTAGGCGAGCTGCCTCACGGGGTGTGAGTAAACGAGATCGTACCTGATTGCCTTCAACCACAAGTATTAACTGGCGGCTAGAACCCCCTCTCGGCGTTCGTAAGCAGCCAGCGATATCGTCGAATCGAATCTCCGCTCGTTGTACGCGTCGGCCATTCTTATCCTCACGCATTCTCTTGTATACACCGCCTACTATCCGGCGACCCAATTGCTGTGCCTTCATGACTTTATTGCGGTGAAGCGGACTCATAAGTTCAAGTAGCCGTTGAGTCTCCCCCTCAGTGTGCCAAGTGACATTATTGGGTTCATCTTCAATTAAGTCAGAAAATGTCTTCTCGCGCACCGGTGGTTCTGGAAGATTCCACCACAGCCATGCCTCCTTTGATCTTTCAGATAGCTTTGTATAGGCGGTGATGAGCCGTGTGGGGTGCCACTGTTTGTTAGGTGTTGCAATAATAAGTTCCTTCGGAATGTTCGCATCGTTCCGTAATCCAATAATGAAGAGCCTTGGTCTGGACTGTGGAACAAAATGTACAGCATCTATGATAAGAGCACCAAAATTATAGCCGGCACCAGCTAGCGCTGCTCCAATTTCGGCAAAGTCATTTCCGTTATGCGAAGTAAGCGCACCACAAACATTTTCCAAAACAACAACCTGTGGGCCACGCCCTAGAGCATTTAGTTCCTTAATTAGTCTCCAGAATGGCCAGAAGGTTCCAGAATGGTTGCCCTTCAGGCCGGCTCCTGATCCAGCAAGTGAAAGGTCCTGACAAGGAAACGAAGCCCACGCCAGACCTGCACCATGAGGAATTTGACAGGCTTCTACTTTGCCAATATCACCAACCAGCAGAGTTTCATTACCCCAGTTCGCAGTGTATGCATCGCATTTTCTAATGTCGATATCGTTCGCAAACAAGCATGTCCATCCATCGCCGAGCCCCGCTCGCGCCATGCCACCGCCAGCGAAGAATTCATAAAATGCAGGCATAATGCGAGTACTCCCTAGGCAACTGCCAACTTAAAGCGAATCGCTCCTCGGCTTCATCGCGATTGAACCAATTGTGCCAGGCATCTTTCTTGCATGCAATACCTTCAAGCACCCGACGGAGTACTCGCAGAAAACAAATGCAAACAAGCATTGAAGCTACTTGCATCTCCAAGTCCGACGTGTCGCTTTTGTTCTTTTTCTTCATTATCAGCAACGCCTTTCAGCATTACAGCATAAACGGCCATAATCCTGAAAATTAGACTTCATCACTAACCGCATCACTACAACCATTTAATATTCAACACGATTCATGATTTTCATGTACGGCACGACGGTTTGGGGGGTTCACGGCAGTTTTTCGGCGGTGAGGGTGAGGGTGACGTGTTCGTGGGTGGTGGGCAGCGTGAAGGAGCTGAGCTGGGTGGGGTGGGTGGAGCTGCCGGGCAGGGTGGTGCGCTCGTCGATGAGGACCTGGTCGAATTGGGGTTCGTCGGTGCCGGCGAGGGTGCGTTGGCCGTTCAGGCTGGACTGCTCGAACTTGGTGTGGAGGCGCTGGTCGGCTCCGTTGCCTTCGAGCGTGGCGGTGATGCTGAGTCCGATGTCCACGTATTGGAACTGCGCGTCACCGTGGGCCGAGGATGGGCCGGTGAGGATGGGCACGCGGGTGCCGCGCTTGAAGACGGTGCTGCCGTGGGTGGAGACGAGCAGAATGTACTGGCGCGGGGCTGAGTCCGTGCCGGTGAGCGTGTAGGTGAGCCGGTAGCGGTCGCCGGGCTGGTTGACGCTGGTGAGGATGCTGCGGATGAGCTGCATTTGCGACGGCGTGGCCGTGACGGCGAGGATGCCCTGCGTGGGCAGCAGCACGGATTTGGCGGACGGAACGAGGTTGCGAACGGCGAGCAGGATCTCCTGGCTGCTGACTTCGGTGCGGTTGCCGAGGACGAAGGATTCATAGATGGGCGCGGCGGGCTGGCTGGCAGCGGGTGGCGCGGGCGGCATGGGCTGGGCTTGCGCTTGGGCTTGGGCTTGCGCTTGCGCAGTGCGGGTGAGCGTGGCAGGCAGAACGACGAGCGCAAGGAGGCCGGCGAGAAGCAGCTGGCTGCGGCGTGGGGCGGTGTGCGTCATGGTGGGTACTCCCGAGTGTGGCAATGCCGATGGTGCGGCTGCAGAGAGGACGCAGGGGTGGGCGGGAACGCTCATTGGGCGGGTCAGAGTTGGAGTCAGGCCTGGGGTCAGCTGCGGTCGGAGGAGCGTTTGCGGAAGACGGTTCGGAGGCTGGTGCGCCAGTCTTCGCCGAGGGCGATGAGCTCCCAGTCGACCTGGGGATGGAGGCTGCGGAGGAGCGTCTCATTGGCGGGATGGATGCGCAGGGAAGGCGCGATGAGCAGCAGGCGCGGCGGCTGGGTGGAGAGGGCGATGCCGGGAAAGTATCCGTTGGCCTGGAAGAGATTGCCGGAGGTGCCGGGCGCGGCGAGCATGGCCTGGACGCGAATCCAGTAGTCGAGGCCCTGGAGCGGGAAGTCGAGGTCTTCGGCGGCCTTGATTTCAAGGATGACGAGGCGGCCGGAGTGGTCGACGGTGAGCAGGTCGAGGATGTCGCGGTTGGCGGCAGCGAGCGCGGGCAGCTGGGAGTAGAGGAAGCGCGGGTCGAGCGAGGGAAAGAGATCGGGGAGCGCGGCGCGGAGGCGGGATTCGATCCAGCCCTCGGTGCGGAGGCGGAAGAGCGGATGGCGGAGGTTGCCGGCGGGATGGCGCGCGGCGGCGAGGGCGTGGAGCAGGGTGCGGCCGAAGGCTTCGTTCTCCGGGGTGAGCGGAGTGGCATGGGCGCCGGCGCCGAAGGTGATCTCCAACTGGTGCTGGAAGGAATGCTGGGAGGCGGCGAGGCAGATGGAGGCAAAGGGCAGGCCGTGAAGCTGGAGATGCAGCTCGGTGGGCGATTGCGGGCGAAGCTCGACGGCGGCGCGGGCGTGGGCGGGCAGCAGGGAGAGGATGCGGTCGATGCCGGGCTGGACGCGCTCGAGCAGCAGGGCGGGATCGAAGGCGTGGGGGAGGGTGAGTTCGACGTTGGCGTCGAGATCGACGGGCAGCAACTGGCCGGTGGATTCGTCGAGCGCGTGGAGGTGCCAGGCGGCGAGATCGGGATGGAGCCAGCGCATGCGCCGGGCGGTGGTTTGGGCCATTCCGTGGGGCACGATGACGCGGAGTGCGCCGTAGTGGCGATGGCGTGCGGCGCGGCCGACGGCGTGGTGGCGGCAGTGATGGAGCCAGAGCAGGCCGACGGTGAGGATGCCGTCGATGGCGGCGCGGGACTCATGGCTGCCGACGGCGATGACGGCGTGGGCGGGCGAACCGGCAAAGAGGAGCTGGCCGCGGGTGCAGGCGGGTCCGAAGCTGTGTTCGAGATCGGCGGCGGAGCGGAAGCCGTCGGGAGTGGCGTGGGGGAAATGCTGCTGGAGGACGCGCTCGAGCAGGCGCTGGTATTGGCGGCGCTGGGACTCACGCGTGGAGGCGGTGCGACGGTCGCGCTGGAGGGCGAGATCGAGCGAGCCGGGTTTGCTGGAGCCCATGCGGCGGGTGGTGAGGCGAAGCAGTCCGGAACGGGGCTGGATGGCGGTGACGGTGCGGACGAGGTTGCGCTCGTCACTCCAGAACTGGAGCAGGCAGCGACCGTGGGCCAGGGTGAGCGAGTAGCGCGCGGTGCGGAGATCGAAGAGCGGAAGGCCGTCCTCGAGGACGAGCGCGTCGGGGTGGTCGGCGAGAAAGGAAGCGATGGCCTCGGCGAGGGACTCCGGGGTGGGATCGCTCACGCGCTACCACCCCTGTGCAGCGCGGAGTTGGGTGATGTGGGCGGTGTGGTGGCGACCGTGCCAGTCATAAAGACCGAGCGCATAGGCGAGAGTCTGACGGCCGTTGACGGGATGGACGTAGCCGCGATGCTGGAGATCGTCGTCGGAGAGCGAATCAAGCAGGGTGGTCCAGCGGGCGTGGAGCGCGTCGATCAGCGAGAGCGAGACGGCGACGGGCGGCTGGGTGGAGTCGGCAAGACGGGCCCAGGCGGCTTCGTCGTAGGGCTTGACGGTGGGCCAGTCCTCGGTGAGGGAGAGCTTGAAGCGGATGAAGGCGTTGGCGTGGCTGTCGGCCACGTGATGGACGGTCTGCAGCAGGGACCATCCACCGTCACGATAGGGGGTGAGAAGCTGATCGGCGCTGAGCCCATCCACGGCCTGACGGAGACGGGTGGGAAGCTGGCGCAGGGACTGAATCTGCGCGGCGCGGATGCCGGGCATCGCGCTGACGGTGGGCTGGTAACGGCCGATGGGGTACTTCAGCTCTTCGAGGGTAGGCATCGGAGATCCTAGTGTGCAGGCGCCTTGCTGGCGGCGTGTTTGGAGTGCGCGTGGTGCCGATGGCGCATGGGGTGCCCGTGGTGGCGAGCATGGTGGTGCCTGCGACCGGCAGCAAAGGCCGAAGGCGCAAGCAGCAGAACGAGAAGAAGCGCGAGGAACGAGAAGCGTTTCATGATGAGCAGGCTACCACGCATGCCGGGTGTGCGCACGGGTAGACGGCAGAGATTTTCCAACAGCAGGCACCAGAACCTGCAACGGCATTGGCATAGGCATTGCATGCAGCAGCAGCGCGTCTGCGGACGCGCCAGCGGTGGAGGACGCGGAAATGGTGGCGCTCCCGTTGGTCGCGGGTGGGATTTTTCCATAGCGGGTTGCGGGCGCAGTTTCATCGAAGAAACTGATTACTGGCTGGGCGGATTATGGCGTGTACTCCCAGAGGTCGTTGAACCAAGTGATGGTTGAGAAGTCAAGGCCTGCCGATCCTCCAAAGAGCCATAACTGGTCAGATTGGTCTACCCAACCGCAAGCGTAACTACGCGCAGGTGGAAGATTACTTGCGTTGGAGACTCCAAGTTGCCCATAGTTGCCTAAGTCGACAACGGTGTTCGGTCCGCTAACCCATATCCACTGTCCATTCGAGAACTCCCATAGATCGCTCAGTTCGACGAAAAACGACGGTTGACTTGCAAGGCCGTTGCCACCAAATAACCAGAGATTGCCCTGCTCATCCATCCAAGTTGTGGAATTTGTGCGAGAACCGGGGTTATTGGATGGCGACGGGTTCCCTTGCGAGCCATAGATTCCCAACTGATTAATATTTTTGGAGCCAGCAATCCAGGTCCATTCGCCGTTCGAGTATTTCCAGAGATCATTGCCGGTGCCAACTTCGTCGGCGGTTAACCCTCCGCCAAAGAGCCACACATCGCCTTTGCCATTACTCCAGAAAAGAGAACCATCCCGCGCGCCTGGAGTATTCGAAGCAGACGCGACGCCCTTCTGACCGTATACAGAAGGAGCGCCCTGTATCGGCGAGCCGCCCATCCAGGTCCATTCGCCGATGGAGGGGCTGTACTCCCATAAATCGCCGAGCAGACCTCCGATTCCTTGGCTGTCATGTCCTCCCCCGCCATACATCCAGAGGTTACCTTCAGCGTCGGTCCAGGTGGCTGCCTGCGAGCGCGAGCCTGGCCAGTTGGATGGAGACGGTTGGCCGAGTGTTCCATACACTCCTTTATTTGGTGCATTCGTCGGGAGATTAGTGTCGCCGCCCATAAAAGTCCATTCGCCGGAGGAGGGTGAAAACTTCCACAGGTCGCTGAACACGCCGCCGCTGAAGAGCCAAAAGTTGCCCTGCAGATCGACCCAAGTCTGTGCCAGGGTGCGACCGGATGGAATGTTGGAGGTGGAGGCAACGCCTTTTGTGCCATAGACTGGTTGAACATTTGCCTGCTGCGGTCCACTCACCCACGTCCATTGCCGGTTCGAGGGGGAATATCTCCATACATCGCTCAACGAGCCAATGCTTTGTTGGCTGACGACTCCTATTCCGCCAAAGAGCCAGAAATTCCCTTGAATATCTGTCCAACAGGCGGAGCCAAAACGTGCCCCAGGGATGTTTTGCGTGGCGGGTTGTTCTTGAGTGCCATAAACCCCCGGTTGTGTTGGATTTTGCGATCCGCCCTGCCATACCCAGTCATGCTGCGTGGTCGTTGTGCTGTTGCCGCCACAGCCCGTGACGAGGAGGGCGGCAGAAGCAAGGAATGAGCAGAGCAGGGTAGAGCTGAACTGGAGGCTGTGGTGATGGGATCGGTGACGCAAGCGAAAGTTTCTCATGGGATGGCCAGGGCAATGGGTTGCGGTTGCGCGCGGGGAGCGAGCGGGTGGCCTGAGAAATGGATACCTTGCATCCTCTTGCATCAGCAGGCGAACGAGAGGCTGACCGAACGGAAACGTAAGTCGGGAGAACAGTAGCGCGAAAGAGTGGGATGGGTCAAGGGGATTGTTTGTGGAGGAGAGTTACGGAAGGACGGGTGAGTTGGTCACGGGGTGAGTGAGTCTGGCGAGATAGCAAAAGCAACAGCAAAAGAAGAAGCAGATTCCCTGCGGGAAGGACAAGCGAAGGGGAGTGGTTGTTGCGATGGGAGCAAATGTGGCGCGGATGCG
>JAJZGG010000109.1 GCA_021804965.1 Acidobacteriota bacterium | reverse complement strand
GGCGGGATTGACGCCCTTGAGGTCGTATATGAGCTGCGCGAGATCCTCAATGGAGTAGATGTCATGGTGCGGCGGCGGCGAGATGAGCTGCATGCCGGGCTGGGCATGGCGCAGCCGCGCGATGAGTTCGGTGACCTTGTGGCCGGGAAGCTGGCCGCCTTCGCCGGGCTTGGCACCCTGGGCGATCTTGATTTCGATCTCCTCGGCGTGGATGAGGTACTCGGCGGTGACGCCGAAGCGTCCGCTGGCCACCTGCTTGATCTTGTTGTTGAGCAGCGAGGGAGCGCCGTCGATGGGGGCGTAGACGGCCGGGTCTTCGCCGCCTTCGCCGGTGTTGGAGCGGGCACCGATGAGGTTCATGCCCTGGGTGATGGTCTGGTGGGCCTCCGGCGAGAGCGAGCCGAGGCTCATAGCCGAGGCGATGAAGGTGTGCACGATACTGCCGGTGGATTCGACGGCATCGAGGGCAAGCTCGGGACCGGCGGGACGAATCTCCAGCAGGTCGCGGAGATTGGCCGGCTGGGCTTCGCGGGCCTGCTCGGTGAAGGCCGACCAGGGCGCGAGGGCGAGCGCAGCTCCCTGACGCGTGGAGCCGATGGAGGCCTGCAGGGCGCGGACGGTCTGCGGCTGCCAGGCGTGGGACTCGGCCTCGTCGGCCTTGCGGAAGCGAATCAGGCCGTAGTCGGGCAGGTCGCGCGTGGCGATGGGAGCGCGTGCGATGGAGGCGACGAGCGCATCGGGAGCGGGTTCGGGAGCCGGGTCGGGCGTGGAATCAGAGGGCGCATCCTGGTGCCAGCTGCTGCGGATGAGCCGCTCCAACTGCGCGTAGCCGATGCCGCCGAGCGGGGATGGCGCACCGGAGAAGCACTTGTGGGCGACTTCATCGGCAAGACCGATGAGATCAAACAGGTGCGCGCCGCGATAGCTGTCCACGACGCTGATGCCCATCTTTGACATGACCTTGGCCAGGCCCAGCTCGAAGGCGTGGAGGAGATTGTGCTCGCCGAGTCCGGGCTGGACGGCATTGGCTGTCTCAATGGCAAGCCACGGACAGATGGCTCCGGCACCCATGCCGAGCAGGACGGCGAGATGGTGAATTTCGCGGCAGTCACCGGATTCGACGGCAAGGCCGACCTCGGTGCGAATGCCCTCCTGAATGAGGCGGCGATGCACGGCCCCGACGGCCATGGCCATGGGAATGGGCAGCAGGGCCGAGGATGCCGCACGGTCGGTGAGCAGCAGAATCTTGGCGCCCTGGGCAACCTGTTCGACGGCGGAGCGGGCAAGCTGATCGAGACCGGATTCGAGAGAGTCCTCGGCGGAGAACAGGCAGTCGAGGATCTCCACCGGCAGCTCGGCGGCGTGCGGGTACTGGCGCTGCCGCAGGCGCTCCATCTGGGCCAGGGTGAGCAGCGGCGTGGACAGCGAAAGGCCGGGCAGAGGCTCGCGCCGTTCGAGGATGTGCGGCCAGGGTCCGAGGCGGGTGTGCATCTGGAGGACGACGGCCTCACGCAGCGGATCGATGGGGGGATTGGTGACCTGGGCGAAGCGCTGGCGGAAGAAGCTGTAGAGCGAGCGCGGAGCACGGGCCAGCGGCGCGATGGGCGTGTCATCGCCCATGGACCAGATGGCGTCCTTGCCTTCGGCAGCCATCGGCGTGAGGATCATGCGCACGTCCTCGCGGCTGTATCCGAAGCAGTGCTGGAGGCGGTTGAGCTCGGCGGCATCGAGGGCGGCCAGCGGCGCGACCGGCTCGACGGGCAGCGGAGTGTCACGCTGCACGATGTCCTGATAGTTGCCGGCGGCATCGAAGCGGGCCAGCAGTTCCTCATTCTCCAGGAATTCGTGGGTCTCGAGATCGGCGAGGATCATTTGCCCGGGGCCAAGGCGGCCGGAGTGGATGACGCGCTCCGGGTCCATGTCGATGAGTCCGGCCTCGGAGCCGGCATAGACCAGACCATCCTCGGAGAGCGAGAAGCGGCAGGGACGCAGGCCGTTGCGGTCGAGAATGGCACCGACCTGACGACCGTCGGAGAAGGCCAGCGCAGCCGGACCATCCCAGGGCTCGATGCAGTCGCCGCTGTATTGCAGAAAGGAGGAACGGTTGCCGTGGTTGGCCGGAGGGACGAGCATGCGCACGGCCTCGGCGACGGAACGGCCATTCTGCGAGAGCAGCTCGGCGACCTCATCGAGCGAGGTGGAGTCCGAACCACCGGAGCTGAGGATGGGATAGAGGTCGAGCGGCATGGTGGCGGCGCGGGCCTCCATGCGGGAACGGTTTCCCCAGATGGTGTTGATCTCGCCGTTGTGGGCAAGGGTGCGGAAGGGTTGCGCACGATCCCAGGAGGGCAGAACGTTGGTGGCATAGCGCTGGTGAAAGATGGCAAAGGGAGTGGCAAAGGCCGGGTCGGCGAGGTCGGGATAGAAATCGGCGAGCAGACGGCCGGCGCAGAGCGCCTTGTAGATGAGCGTGGAGGCCGATGAGCTGACGATGTATCCGGAGGCCTGCGAACGCTCGAACTGCTTGCGTGCCAGGTAGAGGCGGCGGTCAAGATCGGCGGCTTCCTCTGCGGAGACGAGCACCTGCCAGATGCCGGGCATGGAGGATGCGGCGATGCTGCCCAGCACCTGCGTGCGGATGGGTACGGCACGCCAGGCCAGCACGGTGAGCCGCTGGGCAGCGAGAGCCTGCTCGATCTGCACGCGCGATGCGGCATCCGGCTCGGGCAGAAAGGCAACGAGCACGCCGAGCGGCTGGTGCGGCTCAAGCGTGAGCCCCTGCGAGGCCAGCAGAAATTCGCGCGGAATGGCGGTCATGATGCCGACGCCGTCACTGGATTTGCCGTCGGCAGCAACAGCTCCGCGATGCTCCAGCCGGGACAGCGCCGTGAGGGCATGCTGCAGGATGGCATGGGCCGGTTCGCCGGAAAGCTGCGCGATGAAGCCGACGCCGCAGGAGTCGGAGTCGAAACGCGGGTCAACCAGCGTGGGGTAGGGATAAAGGGCGGGAGAGCTATGCGTATTGGAAGATGCCGTGCGCCAGTCCATAAATGATGGTACGACCTTTTCTCTACAAAATTCCAGCCATGCGCAAGGAAAGAGATAGACCTCCGGTGCATGCCGCCCTGGAAGAAAAGGCGGACATTGGCGGAGGAAAATATTCAACAAACCATCAAGCAAAGATCATGCGCAGCGCTTTGCATATTTATACAAAGGTGCGTATATTTATGCAAGTGTTGTGGCCGAAATGCTGGCGCGGCGCAATGCAATTGAGCGAATGACGGGCGAAAATGAAGCTGGATCGACACAATGCCATCCGGGAGCTGGTGAGCAGCACGGCCATCCTGAGCCAGGACGAACTGCGGCGGAAGCTGCGGCGTCGTGGCTTTGTGGTGACGCAGGCGACGCTGTCCCGGGACATGCATGAGCTGCATGTGATGAAGGGTCCGGATGGCTACACGTTTGCCAATGGCAACGGAGCCTCGCCGGTGGCGCTGGATGACCGTCCGCCGAGCGTGGAGGAAGTGCTGGACAGCTTTGGCCTGCGCTGCGACCAGGCGATGAACCAGGTGGTGATTCGGACGGTGATGGGCGGGGCGCAGCCGGTGGCCGCGTCGCTGGACTACGAGGACTGGGCCGAGATTGTGGGAACGATTGCCGGCGATGACACGGTGCTGCTGATCTGCCCGACGCCGCAACTGGCCGGAGAAGTGACGAAGCGGCTGAAGAGGATGCTGGAAGGATGAGCGTGCAGACGGCAGTGATGGGCGTGAGCGGGTATACGGGAGCCGAGCTGATCCGGTTGCTGAGCCGACATCCGCGGCTGCAGGGAGCGGCTCCGATGCTGCTGGCGCGGGCGGAAAGCGCCGGCGGCGTGGTGGGTGCGCTGCATCCGGGAATGGACGATGCGCTGGGCACGGGACGGCTGCCGGTGGAACCGTTTGCCTGGGAGACGCTGGCCGCGCACGGCGTGCATGTGCTGTTTCTGGCGACGCCGCATGAAAGCTCCCGCGAGCTGGCTCCGGAGGCGGTGGAGCGCGGACTGCGCGTGATTGACCTGAGCGGCGCGTGGCGGCTGGAGCAGGATGGCAATCGCGCGGTGTATGGCTTCCGGGACGAGGATCCGGTGCGCATGGCGGCGGCACAGAAAGCGGCCGTGTATGGGATGCCGGAGCTGCATCGGGCGGAGATTTGCGGGGCACGGCTGGTGGCCAATCCGGGCTGCTATGCGACGGCGGCGATTCTGGCGATGAAGCCGCTGCTGGCGGCCGGAGTGGTGGATCGCGACGGCGGTCTGATCTGCGATGCGAAGAGCGGCGTGAGCGGCGCGGGCAAGACACCGACGGCGACGACGCACTTCATGCATGCGGGGGAGAATCTGTCGGCCTATGGGCTGTTTACGCACCGGCACGTGGGCGAGCTGCTGGAGCAGCTGGACGTGGAGCGCGAGGCGATGACGTTTACGCCGCATCTGCTGCCGATTGCGCGCGGAATTCTGGCAACGAGCTATCTGCGATTGCAGAAGCCGATGACGCAGCAGCAGGTGGATGCGATCTTTGCGGAATTCTATGCGGGCAGCCCGATGGTGCGGCTGCGCGAGGCGGCACTGCCGGAGATCCAGCATGTGGTGCGGACGAACTACTGCGATATTGGATGGAAGGTTTCCGCCGAAGGCCGTCGCGTGGTGGTGGTGAGCTGCCTGGACAACCTGCTGAAGGGTGCGTCGGGACAGGCGGTGCAGAACCTGAACGTGATGATGGGCTGGGGCGAAGCGGAGGGTCTGGCATGAGATTTGTGGTCAAGCTTGGCGGCGCAGGCCTGGTGGACCCGGCGCTGATGCAGCAGAGCGTGAAGGCGATTGCGCGGCTGGCGGAGAGTGGGCATCAGGTGGCCGTGGTGCATGGCGGCGGCGTGCAACTGACACGGACGCTGGAACAGATGGGCCATGCGAGCGAGTTCAAGGACGGGCTGCGCGTGACCGATGCAACGACGCGCGATGTGGCGCTGATGGTCTTTGCCGGAGGCGTGAACAAGCGGCTGGTGGCGGCCTTTGCCCAGGCCGGGCAGCCGGCGATGGGCATGTGCGGCGGTGACGGAATGCAGTTCCGCGCACGCAAGAAGCGCATGGAGCAGGATCTGGGCTTTGTGGGCGAGATTGCAGCGCACGATGCGCGCTGGATGGAGGCGATCTGGTCGCTGCAGGGGATTCCGGTGTTTGCCCCGGTGGCGCTGGGCTTCGACGGCGAGTACTACAACGTGAATGCCGACGAGATGGCCGCGGCCTGCGCGCGATGCGTGAAGGCCGATGCGCTGGTGTACCTGACGGATGTGCCGGGAGTGCGCGGTGCCGATGGCACGGTGATGCGCTGGCTGAGCATTGATCAGATTGCCGAGCTGACGCGGACGGCGGTGGTGAGCGGCGGAATGCTGCCGAAGCTGGGCGCCTGCCGCGAGGCGCTGCTGCATGGAGTGAAACGGGTGAGGATTCTGCCGGCGACGGCAGCGGCCGTGCTGCCGGAGCTGTGTTCGGCACGGATTGCAGAAGGAACCGAGGTGATGGTGGCATGAAGGAAGAGTCGATGACCGAGCTGGAACGGTTGCAGGCGGCAGAGGCGCGGGTGCTGGTTCCGACCTATGATCGGAATCCGGTGTGCTTTGAGCGCGGCGAGGGCGTGCACCTGATTGACGAGCATGGGGCGCGGTATCTGGACCTGCTGAGCGGGATTGGCGTGAATGCGCTGGGGTATGGGCATCCGGCGATTGAGGAGGCGATCCGCGAGCAGAGCCGGAAGCTGATCCATATCTCCAATCTCTACTTCCATCGCGGACAGGCGGCGCTGGCCGAGCGGCTGGTGAAGCTGACGGGGCTGGACCGGGTCTTCTTTGCGAACACGGGGACCGAGGCGTGGGAGGGTGCGTTGAAGTTTGCCCGCGCCCATGCAGGCAGACTGCGCGACGAGGGCAAAACGATCGGGACAAAGTTTCTGGCCGTGGAGCAGAGCTTCCACGGACGCACTTTCGGCTCGGTGGCGACGACGCACAAGAAAAAGTATCGCGAGCCGTTTGAGCCGGTGATGCCGGGCGTGGAGTTTGTGCGGTTCAACGATGTGGCGGATCTGCGGGCGAAGTTTTCCAGCGAAATCTGTGCGGTGCTGGTCGAGTCCGTGCAGGGCGAGGGTGGAATTCGTCCGCTTTCGGCGGAGTTTGCGCAGGCGGCGCGAAGCCTGACGGAGACGACCGGCGCACTGCTGGTGGTGGATGAGATTCAGGCAGGCGTGGGGCGGACGGGCAAGTGGTTCGGCTACCAGCATCTGGGGATTCGCCCGGACGTGACGACGCTGGCGAAGCCTTTGGCCGGAGGGATTCCGCTGGGTGCGGTGGTGTGTACCGAGGAAGTGGCGAAGTCGATTCATCCGGGCATGCATGGGACGACCTTTGGCGGCGGGCCGCTGGCCTGCGCGGTGGCCCTGGCGGTGCTGGATACGATGGAGCGCGAGCGGCTGCTGGAGCATGCGACCGAGGTGGGCGAGTACTTCCGGCAGCAGTTGCGACAGCTGCAGCTGCGGCATCGGGAGATTGTGGACGTGCGCGGGCTGGGGCTGATGGTGGCCGCCGAGCTGCACTCGGCCGAGCTGGCGCGGCAGGTGGTGAAGCGGATGCTGGCGCGACGGATATTGCTGAACTGCACGAGCGAGACGGTGCTGCGTTTTCTGCCGCCGCTGGTGATTGACCGGACGCATGTGGATGAGGCCATTGCTGCGCTGGATGCGGTGCTGACCGAGGAAACGGCGCAGGAGGGAGACCGACATGGCAAGTGAGATGCTGGTGCGCGATCTGGCGCCGGAGGTGGACATGAAAGAGGATCAGGATATTGCAGCGGCGGTGGCGCGGCTGCATGGCAAGGATCTGTGCTCGATCAGCGATCTGACGAGCGGCGAGACGCGGGCGATTCTGAAGCTGGGCCACGAGGTGAAGCGCAATCCCCGGCTGTATCGCAGCGCGCTGGATGCGCGGCAGATGGTGCTGATGTTCGAGAAGGCGAGCCTGCGCACACGGCTGAGCTTTGAGGCCGGGATCAATACGCTGGGCGGCAATGCGGTCTTCTTTGACCAGACGAACTCACCGCTGGGCGAGCGGGAGTCGATTGCCGATGTGGCGCGGAATGTGGAGCGGTGGGTGGACGTGATTGTGCTGCGGACCTATGCCCACGACACGATCACCGAGATGGCTGCGCATGCGCGGGTGCCGGTGATCAATGCGCTGTCGGACTTTGAGCATCCCTGCCAGGCGCTGGCGGATTTCATGACG
>JAJZGG010000035.1 GCA_021804965.1 Acidobacteriota bacterium | reverse complement strand
TTCCGATCTTGAGCTGCGCCGCAGCCAGGGAGCGCCGCTCGCGCAGGCCGTCATCGACGCCGGTGCCACCCGCTTCCGGCCCATGCTGCTCACCGCCGCCGCCGTTGTCGTCGGTGCCAGCGTCATCCTCACCGATCCCATCTTCCAGGGGCTGGCCATCTCGCTCATCGCCGGTGCCGTGGCCTCCACGTTCCTCTCGTGGCCCACCATCCCCATCCTTTACTACCTCGTTCACCGCAAAGAGGAAGCCGTGATCGAAAACCCAGGAGAACTCCTATGACCGTCGAACGTGCCCTTCGTCTTCTGGCTGGTGCCGTCGTGCTGCTCAGCCTTGCCCTTGCCTACTCTGTCTCCCGCAACTGGCTCTGGCTCACCGCCTTTGTAGGACTCAACCTCCTGCAGTCGGCATTCACCAACTGGTGCCCGGCCATGGCCATCTTCAAGCTGCTCGGACTGCGCTCCGCAGACGCACAGAATGGCACGAAAGGCTGCTGCTGATGTCCCACTCCGGCTCCCGTCGTTTCTCGCCCGCGCAGGCTCACCGCCTGGACGCACCCGAGCGCCAGATCTGGCTCCCCATCCAGCCCGTCCTCGACCGCATGGCGCTCGAGCCCGGCATGGCCGTGGCCGATATCGGCGCCGGCACCGGCTACTTCGCCCTGCCCATTGCCCGCGCCGTCGGCCCCGCCGGCCGGCTCGTCGCCGTCGATGTCTCCCCGGAGATGCTCGACCGGCTCAATGGCAAGGCCCTCGATGCCGGCCTGGCCAACATCGACTGCATCCAGGCCGAATCCGCCACCACCGGCCTGGCTCCGGCCTCGCTCGATCGCGTGCTGCTGGCCAACGTCTGGCATGAGGTCGATGACCGCCCCGCAACCCTGGCCGAAGCCGCGCGTCTGCTGCGTCCGGAGGGCTATCTCGTCCTGCTGGACTGGGCACCGGCAGATCCTGCCACCTCCAGCGAACCCCAGCCCGGTCCGCCCATGGCGCATCGCCTCCCGCTCGACGCCGTCTGCCAGGAGCTGACCGAGCACGGCTGGCAGGTCACCTATGCCCGTCCCACCGGCCTGTACTCCTGGCTGGTTCTGGCACATCGCCCCTGAGTCTGTCCGTCGCCATGTCCACCCCGCATCCATTCCGAAGCCCGTCGGCCACCAGACTCGCAGGCCGCGAAGCCGAGCTCTGCGACGCCCTCTACGCCGCCATGCTGCGTCATGAGGCGCATCTGCCCGACAGCCGCTCCCGTCTTGGTTCGGCGCTGGGCGACTGCTGGCGTTACAGTAGTCTGCAGGGTCTTGTCCACCAGCCGGACCACCCCTTTACTCTCTGGCTCGCCCGCATCACGCCCCTTTGTCTGGCGCAGATGGAGCCCGGTCCGCCTCTGTCGCAGCTGGCGCGGCAGACGCCCACTCCCCGAAAGGATCTCCCCATGGAAGTCACCACCCGCCATCTCGACGGCGTCCGCTTCTCCATTGAAACCCGTGGACACACCATCCTCACCGACCAGCCCACCGAAAACGGCGGTCAGGATACGGCCATGACCCCGCCCGAACTGCTGCTGGCCTCGCTCAGCTCCTGCGCCGCCTTTTACGCCGCCCAGTACCTGAAGACCCGCAACCTCGTCCCCGCCGAAGGCAGCAACGGACTCATCGTCACCGTCACCGCTGAAAAGCTCAAGCCACCGGCGCGCATCGGCAACTTCGTCATCCGCGTCCAGTGCCCCGTCCCGCTCACCGCCGACCAGCAGGAGGCCATGATGCGCTCCGTCCACCAGTGCGTGGTCCACAACACCCTCACCTCCCAGCCGGAGATTGCCATCCAGATCACCACCGCCTGAGAGGCCCCCATCCATGCCCAGTCTGGAAAACTTCCGCCTCACCGTCTTCCGTGCCGTCGCCACCCACCTCAGCTTCCGCAAGGCAGCCGAGGAGCTGTACCTCACCCAGCCGGCCGTCACCTTCCAGATCAAGGCCCTCGAAGACGATCTGGGCATGCCGCTCTTTGACCGCGCCGGCCAGCACATCGCCCTCACCGCTGCCGGCCGGCTCCTGCTCGCCGCCGCCCAGCGCTCCCACCAGTTCCTCGTCGAGGTCGGTCAGCAGCTGGCCGCCCTCGACGGCCAATCCGGCGGCGAGCTTGCCCTCGGCGTCTCCACCACCATCAGCCAATACCTGCTGCCCCGGCTCCTGCGCCAGTTCCTCGCCGACCACCCCCAGGCGCGCTTCCGCGTCACCACCGGCAACACCGAGCAGATCGTCGCCAGCGTCCGCGAGGGCCACGTCGCCCTCGGCCTCATCGAAGGCCCGGCACGCAGCCGCGAGGTCAGCACTGAAGCCTTCCTCGACGACGAGCTTGTCCTCATCGTCCCCGCCGCCCACGAGTGGGATCAGGACGCCGAAATCTCCGCCTCCGCGCTGGCCACCGTCCCGCTGCTCATGCGCGAGCGCGGCTCCGGCTCCCGCCGCGTCCTCGAGCTTGCCCTCGAACGCGCCGGCCTCCGCCTCAAATCCCTCCGCATCGCCATGGAGCTGGACTCGGTCGAGGCCATCAAGTCCGCCGTCGAAGCCGGTCTCGGCGTCGGATTCGTCTCCCGCTGGGCCGTCGCCCGCGATCTCCGCCTCGGCCGCCAGTTCCGCATCGTCCCCGTCCGCGACCTCGCCGTCCGCCGCGCCTTCAGCTCCGTCGCGCTCGCCAGCCCGCAGCCCCAGGGCATCGCGCTCGACTTCCGCCGCTTCCTCGCCGCGCAGTTCCCGCGCCCGGCGCTGGCAACCCCCGCCGAAAAACCAGGCCAGGCCGAAAAACCAGGCCAAGCCGCCAAAGCAACCCCCGCCGCCAAATCCAGCCCAGCCCCGAAAGCCAGCCCAGCCCCCAAAGCCAGCCCAGCCCCCAAAGCCAGCCGGAAACCCAGCCGCAAACCATCCCCAGCCACCAGCCGATAAATTCCTTCAATCCCCCATCAGAACTACTGCTTGGACATCGCGTTTTCCCGCGCCCACACTGGATGCATGTCGAAGAATCTCTTTTTCGTCGGGCTCATCCTTGCCGCCACCGGACTGCTTTCTCCGCCGCTCGCTCTGGCCGCCGGCCTCGTCTACGGACTCACCGTCGCCCATCCCTACCACCTCGACGCCCGCCGCCTCGCCCGCTTCCTGCTCCAGGTCTCCGTCGTCGGCCTCGGCTTCGGCATGAACCTCTCCGAGGTCCTGCGCGTCGGAGCCTCCGGCTTTCTTTACACCGCCGCCGGCATCAGCTTCGCCCTGCTCCTTGGCTGGATTCTTGGCCGCCTGCTCCACGTCCAGCGAACCGCCTCGTTCCTCATCTCCGCCGGCACCGCCATCTGCGGCGGCAGCGCCATCGCCGCGCTTGCCCCCATCCTCGGCGCAGACGATGAAGCCATGGCCGTCTCGCTCGGCACCGTCTTCGTCCTCAACTCCGTCGCCCTGCTCCTGTTTCCCGCCATCGGCTCGGCGCTCCATCTCTCCCAGACCCAGTTCGGACTCTGGGCCGCACTCGCCATCCATGACACCAGCTCCGTCGTCGGTGCCGCCGCCAAATACGGTGCCATCGCCCTGGCCGTCGGCACCACCGTCAAGCTGGCCCGCGCCCTCTGGATCGTCCCCGTCAGCATTGCCACCGCCACCGCCCACCGCTCCAGCAAGGCACAGATCCAGTGGCCCTGGTTCATCCTCTTCTTCTGCCTGGCCGCCGTCGCCAACACCTACCTGCCGGCGCTCCACTTCCTCTTTCCCACGCTCAACCACCTCGGCGTCGTCGGCCTCACCGTCACGCTCTTCCTCATCGGCACCGGCATCCACCGCAACACCCTCCGCGAGGTCGGCTTCCGCCCACTCCTGCAGGGCATCCTCCTCTGGATCGTCGTCGCCACCACCTCCCTCTGGCTCATCCGCTCCGGCATCCTCCACCTCTAGCTGCAGGGTTTCCATCAGCGGCGGGTGGCCCACTTAAGCGACTTTTGCTTGAGTGGGCCACCCGCCCGTCCGTCTCTACAAAACTTTGTTCGCGACTTGTAAGAAACTCCACTTCCCGGCGACTATCTGCAATGTGGACGCGAAAGAGAAATCCCGAGTCGCAGAGCAGCCGATGGGAAGCGGCCCATCCGCCCAGGCCAACGCGTCCAACGAGGAACAGTATCGACAGATCGTGCAGGAGTTCAGTGCGCCGCTCACCCGTCTGGCGCGCGGTTACGAAGCCGACCCCGAGCTGCGCCGCGACCTGCTGCAGGAAATTCATCTCGCCCTGTGGATGAGCTTGAAGAGCTTCGACGGCCGCTGCACCCTGCGCACCTGGGTCTATCGCATCGCCCATAACGTATCGGCTTCGCACATCCAACGGCGCCGGAGGGAAAAACCCAGCGGCCTGGTCACCATCGAAGATCTCGACATTCCCTCCCGCGAAGAAACAGCCGAAGCCGCGCTCCATGGCAAGGAAGTCCGGAATCGGCTCATCGACCTCATCGCAAAGCTCAAGCCCCTCGATCGCCAGATCCTGCTGCTCTACCTCGAAGAGGTGGATGCGGCCACCATCGGCGAAGTCACCGGAATCTCTCCGGGAAACGTCGCAACCAAACTACACCGGATCAGGCAGGTGTTGATCCGCCAATTTCATCCAGGAGTCTAACCATGTCCGCAGATGCCTTCGATACACTCCGCGCCGCCTGGCGCAGCAACAACGAGGAACCCTTCACCATCTCCGTCGAGCAATTGCAGGCCCGGGCCAGGCAGCTCAGCCGCGGCATTCATCGCAGAAATCTTGCAGAATACTGCGCCGGAGCACTGATTGCTGCCATCGACGGCTACTACTTCCTTCATTTCACCAGCCTGCTCGCGCGTGCAGGCTCGGCGCTCATGCTGGCCGCCATCGGCTGGATTCTCCTCCATCTGCACCAGCACAGCGCAACCGGACCCATTCCGACCGAAGCACTGCAATCACTCGACTTCCTCACCCGGGAACTCACGCGACAACGCGATCTGCTGCGCCACGTCTGGAACTGGTATCTGCTGCCGCTCATCCCCGGCATGACCCTCTTCCTGCTTGGCCTGCATCAAATCAAGCAACCCGACGGCTCACCTCTGGTTTCCGAGCACGCCATCCTCCACACCGTCGCAGCCTGCGTCATCGGCTTCGCCCTCATCGCATTTCTCAACAACCGCGCCTCCGGCAGGCTCCAGCAGCAGATCGATCAGCTCCATTCCATGAAAGCCGGACCAGACACCATCCACGAGCACAACTAGCCGAGTACCCGCGCCTCGTCGATTCCATCCGGCAGACGCATGGTTGGCCCGCCATACTTAGTCAACATCAATGCGTATACGTACTGAAATGTATGCTCGACCCGGCACATCGCTGGGCACATCGATGAAAATCTTACGCGTATTGAGTTGCTGCCCTGTATGATGCTCCGTCGTGCGTATCAAATCTCCGAGTCTTCCAAGTACAGAGGCGAGATCGGTCACAACGCGCTGATGTTCAGATTGTGCAGATGGCTCGGAAGTTCCAGTAGCGTCATTGGTCGTTAGGGCTGCAGTCCAGCCAGTGGGCTGTAATGCGAGAGTGGCAACTGCGACTAGGAAGCCGAATATTAGTAGACCCATGATGCCATTTAAACCAGCAATCAGCTTTCCCCAATGAGAGATCGGAACAACATCACCAAAACCCACGGTTGTTACATTGATAACCGTGAAATAGCCCGCGTGCAATAAGCTCCAGTGCTCGACTTTATGAATAAAAAACGCCATTAAGATGACATACAGGCCGAAGAGCACCAGAAGTCCAAGTAGCCAGCGCCAATTTCGGATGAAATCCTTTCGCACTTCTGCAGCGGGCGCGACTACTAATTTGCAGATATTGTCCATCACTTTGATCCCCCTGCTTTCAATATGCGAAATTATCATAAATTGTATGGCGGACGGGTGACGCGTGGCCCACCCAAGCGTCTGTTGCTTGAGTGGGGAAACAGGAGTACTCTCTCACCCAAGCCCACCAGGCTTCGGCGATTCCGCCGTATAGTTGAGTCGGATGGGACGGCAAACAAGCGGGAAAGAGCAACAGGACGACGATGCCCGCTCATCGATGACCCCACTCAAGCAAAAGAGGCTTGAGTGGGCCACCCGCCAATCCATCCCCAATTCGATGAGCGCATTGGCGATTTGGCGTTCGTCGAGATCACAACTGCCCAGATGAGCGTTTGGCGAGACTCAAGCCCATATTGCCGAAAGGAGATAGTTGACTGTCCAGACGCTTTCTAATATATTTCAGGAATGCCCAGACCACGGAGCGATGAAAAGCGAAGCGCCATTCTCGAGGCAGCAACGCGGATTATCGTCACACAGGGGCTGAGCGCGCCGACGGCCGGAATCGCCAAAGAGGCGGGTGTTCCGAACGGCTCTTTGTTTACCTACTTCGAAACTAAAAACGAACTCCTGAACCAGCTTTATCTGGAACTGAAGGGCGAGATGGTTGCGGCGGCCCTGAAGAACGTACCAGCCAGGACGGAACCTCGGGAGCGGTTTTTCCGCGTTTGGCAAAACTGGACAAACTGGGCAATTACATACCCTGAGAAAAGACACGTGCTCGCACAACTCTCTGTTTCGGGCGAGATCACCGCACACAGCCGCGCGGTCGGGCACGCGATGATGGCTGATCTTGCTGAGCTAGCCGACCGAAGCCGCGCGAACGGCCCCATGCGTAAAGCGCCGCTTGGATTTGTCCTCGCAATCATGAACTCAGTGGCAGAGGCCACGATGGATTACATGACACAGGACACTTCAAACGCGAAGAATCGCTGCAAAGAGGGCTTCGATGCGCTATGGCGAATGGTGGAGTAATAGTTGGGCCCGTTAATGACTGACCAGGCACATTCCTATGGAGGTAACATGCCGAATCCGATATCGCAAAAGCACTCCACAGAAAACAAGGCGTACATCATCACCGGCCCTACTTCCGGGATCGGCCGCCGTACGGCCCTGGACATAGCCGAGTACGGCACTGTCGTGCTTGTGGGGCGCAACCGCGAAAAGCTTGACGCATTGCAGACGGAGATACGGCAGAAAGGAGGGAACGCAGTTTACGTCGTGTGCGATTTGTCAGATCTCGAAAGCGTGCGAAGAGCAACTTCGGAAATCGTAGATATGAAGCTTCCCCTCGCGGGGCTCGTCAACAATGCGGGCATCATGCAGTTGCGCCCCACGAAGAATGCTCGCGGTTGGGATATGTCGTATGCCACGAATCATCTTGGGCCGTTCCTGTTGACGGAAGCACTCATGCCGCACCTTCGCGATGGTGCTGGTGTCGTCTTCGTGGTATCCGCCGTAGAAGACCCTGAACGGAAGCCGGCCGTATCTGCGGGTTTCCGTGGTGGTCGCTATATCTCCGCTGAGGCTAGTGCGCGAGGCCAATGGGGGCCAGGAGGCTCTGCCAAGCCCGGATTCGATGCCTACGCGACTTCCAAGCAAGCCATCCTTGCGGCAGCATTGGCATTCAGCCGCGAGAATACAAGACTGCACATCAACGCAATCGAACCGGGCTTCAATCCAGGTACTGGTCTTGGGGCTGCCGACGCCAGCGTCTTCGTGCGGCTTGTGCAACAGTTCGTCGTGCCGGTGATCGTGCCACTGCTCACGCCATTTATTAAAATCTTGAGCACCTCAAAGCGAGCCGCGCTTGAGATCACCAGGATACTGATCGATACATCTGGGCATACCGGTGTCTATTTCGATGAGCGTGGAAATCCAATGCAAGGGTCTGTCCTCGTGAGCGACCTGACGTTTCAGGACCGCATCGCGGCCGAGACGCGCACTTTTCTTGCAACGCACTCGCAATGAAGAGCTGAATCCTGGTGGCGGGTGGCCCACTCAAGCCTCGTTTGCTTGAGTGGGGTACAGCGAGGGATTCTCGTACGCTTGAGTGGCCCACCTGCCTATCCTTCGTCTGCGCTTGGCCCCCAACTGCTTGGTACAGGGATGTCCAACAGGCGCAGGTACACGCTGAACTGCCCGCGATGCTGGTACCAGTGATTCAACATCACGTTGCGAAGCAGATCGAGTCGCGTCATCTCGACGAGGACAGTCTGGTTCGGTGCGACGATACGCCAGGGTCGCTTCATCGACTCGTCATCGAAGGACGGCAGCACCTCACGAACCGTGCGTATGCTTTCCGCAAAGGCGTCCAGAATCTCCGCAGCAGACTCCGGTTGCGGAAACGCGAAATTGGGAGGATCGACCTGCTCCTTCTGCGCCGAACGCACAACGCCACCCGGCACCGTGGCGAGGTGGTAGGCAAGCTGCCCGGCGGTCATCGACCGCGCATGCGGCTTCCATGCGAGCTGGCTCTGGGGTAGCCGTTCCAGAAATCTTCGGGTAACCGGAGCTTGTACTTCGAATTCCGCGAGCAGTGTCTGTGCTATCGACATGACCTCTCCTGACAACCGGACTTGCGATCGCTGAGCTTTCAGAGTACTCCCGAAATGCGCGGTTCTGTTTCCCAATCTTCTCCGACTCCACCCAACCCGCGACCAGCGGGAGCGCCACGGCTGCAGCGCGTCCCCACGGAAGGCGCAGCCAGAGCTGCGCGTCCGCTGCATGCAATGCCCGCGCGTCTGCTGCAAGCAATGCTTGTGCGCGGGTGGCCCACTCAAGCTTCTTTTGCTTGAGTGGGGTACAGCGGATGACTTCAGGCCAATGCGCTCGTTGAATCTGGACTACTCCGCAGAAATAGATTTCTGATTCCCAGCTTGCGGAGCAGCCCCAACCCGCGACCAGCGGGAGCGCCACGGCTGCAGCGCGTCCCCACGGAAGGCGCGGCCAGAGCTGCGCGTCTGCTGCATGCAATGCCTGCGCGTCTGCTGCATGCAATGCCCTGTCAAGGGGTGGGGGCGGAAGATTTTTCTAACTTGTTGATTTCAGGAGCAATTCTCATGGCCCAAAATGGCAGGGAATTCTGCTGCATTTTTGTACTCTCGCAACAGTGGCAGAAGCGCGCGCTGTGCGCTGCTGTCGCAGGCTGCAGGAGGCGGGCATCGCCATCCGAGCCGGAAATCTCTCCCGGTCTTTCGACCTGGCGGGAACGAGGACATACGACGATGGCAAATCTTCTGGTGAACGTGGAAAAAGGTATCGTAATCGGCGTCGAGGACGCACTGCGCTGGCTGGGCAAGGCCAAGGTTCTGCTGGCTGCGGCTCCGGCTGTTGTGGCCGCTCTCGCCACTCTGGTCTCTGCCGTGGAAAAGCCGCTTACCGACCTTGGCGGCGTGGCCGGCAACCCTCTCAACTTTGCACTCGACTACCAGACGGCGCTTGATCTGAAGGCTGTCTGGCCCGATGTGAAAAGCTTCCTCGAGTCGCTCGGCGTCAAGTTCTGAGCCGACCACTCCGAGGAGCGTGCGTGCGGGCCTGTCCCGTGCCTCCGGCAGGGTCGTCGCCAACCAGCGTCGGCTCTGCGCGACGCTTTTTCTGCCGCACCCGGCTCATGGCACCTTACAGGTCCTGGTCTTCGCCCGTTTCGGGCTGCTCCCAATCGGATGCTTCGCCGTCCGGCTCCTCCACTTCGGTTTCCAGTGGCACATTCCACTGCCGCAGCACCGCGTGAATCGTGCGTGCGGAGAAGCCGGCAGCGGCCAGCCGTCGCATCACGCGTGCCGTCTGTCGCGCGTCCTCCGGCTTCTGGATGCGTTTGCGTTCCAGGTGTTCCCGTGCAAGCTGCACCTCATCCACATCGGCAAACCGTGCCTCCACCGTGCGTGCCGCCAGCTCCCGGTCCACGCCCTTGGTGGCCAGGTCGTTGCGCAGCCGCCGCGGACCGTGCTTCTGGTTCTGCTGCCGCATCTGCACAAAATTCTCCGCAAAGGCGCTGTCGTCCACCAGCTTGTAGGCATGCAGACGCTCCAGCACCGCCTGCACCTGCGCTGCGCCCTGCTCGCCCGGCTCTGCGCGTGTTCTCAGCTTGCGGCGCAGATCGGCCATGGTGCGCATCTGCTGGCCCAGCAGCTTCAGCGCATACTCGTGCAACCCCGCTTCATCGAGGGGCTGTCGGGGTTTCTGCGGTCGTTTGGCGCGGGAAAACTCCATGCATGGGCAGTGTAACGCGGCTGCCTCAGACTCTTGGCGGAGTCTCGCGCACCGGCACGTCGACGGTGACCAGCACGCCCTGCGGCTCCAGGTTGCGCACCGTGATGCTGCCGCCATACTCCCGCAGAATCTCCGCCGAAAGGCTCAGGCCAATTCCGGTGGCTACGTCGGCCTCGCTGCCGGTGTGCAGCGCCTCCAGCAGCCGCTCCGGATGCGTGAGCCGTGCGCCGCTGTAGCGCATCTCCAGCCGCACGCAATCGCCATGCAGCATGGCCTGCACCAGAATCCGCTTTGCCGTCTGCACGCGATTGGACTGCACCGCGCCGAGGGCACTGTCAAACAGATGCATCAGCACCTGCCGGATGCGATGCTGGTTGCCATAGAGCTTGGGCAGTCCGGTATCCAGCTGCTGGGAAAACTCGATCGACTCGCGCAGAAAATCCGCGCGGTGCAGCTGTTCCACGTCGGCCAGCAGCTCGCCGATTTCAAACTCGGTGTAGCGCTCGCTCTGGTCGCGCGTCAGCTGCGTGAGCCGGTCAATGGTGGAGCGCATGCGCCGCGCCTCCAGCAGAATGGCCTGGGTCGCGGTGCGTTCCAGCCCCTGCGGCAGCGACTCCTCCAGCAGCGAGCCGTAGCCGAGGATGACCGTGAGCGGATTGTGCATCTGCTGCACCAGACGGGTGGCCAGATGGCTGGTGCCGGTGGAGCGCTCGGCATCGATGAGACGGCCCAGCGTGAAGCTTTGTGCGCGGGCGGTGCGCAGCCGCTCGGCCAGAATCTGCAGCGGCAGCAGGTCATCGGCAGAGAGTGGCGTGGATGCGCGCGGGTCGGCCAGCAGAATGGCGCCATCGACCTCGCCATCGCCCATCAGGATGGCTGTGAAGCGGGTCTGGCGCAGTCGTGCCAGATCATCGCCGGGAACCAGCCAGGGAGCCAGATCCAGATCATGGGCAACGTCAGCCAGTTTGGGCAGATGCTGGCCCAGCGCGGTGGACGGCATGCGGTCCAGCACGGCATCGAGCGCGCCAACCGTGGCACGATCCAGACCGGCACTGCCAACCACAGACAGGCGACCGCTGCGCTGGCGCAGCACCAGCGCCACGCGGCGGAAGCGGCTCTCTGCGGCGATCATGGCGCAGATCCGGGCCGACTGCTGCTCGAACTGGGCCAGGCTGCGCGCGGTCAACTGCTGATCGGCGTAGGATTGCAGTTCGGTGCGGATGGTGCGTTCGCGCCGGCCGGCCAGCACGTTGGCGTCGATTTCATCCTCCATGGCCAGCAGCAGCAGACCGATGGCGAGCATGACCTTGCTGAGCACCCAGGCGCGGGCCAGCGAGATCATGAAGGCATCCATGGTCGTTCCCTGGACTCCCATGAAGGGCGGAATGGCCCAGACCAGCAGGCCGAGGACGGCAAAGAAGACACCGGGCGAGAGGCGGCGATAGGTGTAAAGCACCAAAAGCGCCATCATGATGAGGTTGCCGGAGATGCCGATCCACAATGGCCAGTAAATGTTTCCATGATCAAAGAACCAGGCGCAGGCAACGGCAGCAGTGAAGACCACCAGCTCGGAGAGCCAGATGGGGATGACATTGTCCTGCAGGCTCCAGAGGAAGGCGACGCCGATGGCCGACCAGGCCAGCAACAGGTAGATCCAGATCTGGGCGCCGTGCGGATGAGGCAGCAGGCCGTTCGAGAGGATGCTGTAAAGGACCAGCGGCGCAATGTAGGGAACGACGAAGAGAATGCGGCGGCGGCCCAGCCGGAAGCTGAGCGGGGAAAGCGAGGCGAGCAGGAAGGCGGAGGCGACCATGAGAGCAGTGGGACCGACGATGCTCATCCACGGTGCACTGGGCTGCAGGGTGCCTTGAAAGGGCCAGGCCATGGGCGAATGGACGCTCATGGTGACGCGCCAGAAGAAGAGCGCGTAGAGTTCGGTGCTGCCGATGCCCAGCAGCCACAGCAAATTGCGCGTGCTGCGCACGCGCACGGCCAGATAGACAAAGGCGAACAGAAGCGCGCCGATGAGTGCTACCGCCGGGATTTGATAGTCGTCAAGCATCGGACAAGGTGACCTTGGGGCTGACGGATTCCGGTCCTGTGCTGCCGCGCACTCCCGCGAAGGCAGAAAACTCCAGCTTCCATGATCATGACAACCGCATCCTTCGACCATGCGTCTAAAGTTGTATGCCAATGACCCAAAAGAATGCAGCGCGCGAGGCAACCCGGCATGCGTAAGGCGGAGCGGCGCGAGGATACCCTGACGAACAGGTACGACGCACGGGCGGGATGGGTTCCCGGCCGGAGAGTGGTCCTTGGCGGGAAGCGCACTGCGGCGGGTGTGTGTGTGCCGCTGCATGGACTGCCCGGCCTGCTGCGGCTGGCCTGCGTGCTGGCGGCCTGCGTGCTTACCGGCCAGCCTGCGGCGCATGCTGCGGGCAAGAAGCAGAAGCCGTCCGAGGTGACCTACACGCCGATGCCGCTGGACTCCGGCTTTGGGCCGCTGGACCTGAGCGCGCCGCCGCTGCCGCCGGAGCAGATCATTGCCCGGTTCACGGCGCAGGAGTCGGCCTTTCGCGCGGCGCTGGACCACTACACCTATCGCCGCGCGGTGACGGTGCAGACGATCGACGACGACAACAAGGTGGATGGGCAGTACTACGAGGTGGACGACGTGATCTTTGATCCGGACGGCAGGCGGACGGAGCGCGTGGTGCAGGCGCCGCCGAATACGCTGCAGCGGATCACGATGTCGCCGGCGGACTTCCAGGATATTCAGCAGCGGCTGCCGTTTGTGCTGACGAAGGA
Source organism: Acidobacteriota bacterium (assembly GCA_021804965.1). Classification (GTDB taxonomy): domain Bacteria; phylum Acidobacteriota; class Terriglobia; order Terriglobales; family Acidobacteriaceae; genus Acidicapsa. The sequence goes on along the minus strand of JAJZGG010000035.1, from coordinate 16,761 downwards.
GGATGCGGGCCAGTACAACGTGAGCTATGTGGGCAGGGAAAAGGTGGATGAGGTGCTGTGCTACGTCTTTGACGTGACGCCGAAGCAGATGGAAAAGGGCAGGCGGTACTTTCAGGGCCGGATCTGGGTGGACTCCGAGGCGATGCAGATCGTGATCACGAACGGGAAGAATGTGCCGGATGATCTGCGCAAGGGACACGAGGATCTGTCACCCCCGTTCACGACCTATCGGCAGCAGGTGGATGGGAAGTACTGGTTTCCGACGTATACCAAGGGCGAGGGGATTCTGCACTTCAGCGGCGGCAACGGCTACCTGGGCCAGGATGTCCACATCCGTGAGGTCGTCAAGTACACGGACTACAAGCAGTTTGGCTCGGAGTTCAAGATTCTGTACAACGGGCAGGAGCAGCCGGTGAAGCCGCAGCCATGAGCGCAGGCTGGCGCGTTCTGGGACAGTTTGGGTGCCTTTGGGGTGGGCGTGCGTAATCTGGTGCGGAGAACGCGACTTCGGTAATATCGGCGGGTGAGGAGAAACCTTGAGAAGTTTTTTGAGGTTTCTCAAAAATAATCCGCCGCGAGGTGCTGCATGTCTGTTTCCCTGTCTGCCAGTGATGCCATGGAGATCAGTCCCCGATTCCGCCAGACAGTCGAAGAGCGGATTGCACGGCTGGAACGCGATGCCGCCACCGATGAACTGAACCTCGCAGCCCTGGTCCACCCGGACCACATCCGACGACACAGCAAACTCGTGGCCATGCAACGCGCCGAAGCACTGCGCATGCGCATCTTCCTCGATCGCGCACGAACACGACTCCCACGCCCCATGCTCGAACTCTAGGGCATTGCATGCAGCAGCAGCGCAGCTCTCGCTGCGCCACGGTCGTTGGTTGCGCTCCCGTTGGTCGGCATTGCATGCAGCGGATGCGCGGCTCTCGCCTCGCCATCGGTGGCTTCTGAAGTGGTTGTTGCGCTCCCTCTGGTCGGCATTGCATGCAGCAGCAGCAGCGCAGCTCTCGCTGCGCCACGGTCGTTTGTTGCGCTCCCGTTGGTCGCGGGGTGGGGCAGTGGCGGACGTTGGGGAACGGCAACAGCAACGGCAGCAGCTACGGCAACGGCAATAGCAAAAGAAGAAGCAGATTCCCTTCGGGGCATTGCATGCAGCAGCAGCGCGGCTTTCGCCGCGCCATCGGTGGCTTGTGAAGCGGGAGTTGCGCTCGCGTTGGTCGCGGGTTGGAGCTGTGCGGACGTTGGGGAGCGGCTGCGGGAACGGCAGCAGCCACGGCAAAAGCAAGAGCAACGGCAAGAGCAACGGCAAGAGCAACGGCAAAAGCAAAAGAAGAAGCAGATTCCCTTCGGGAATGACAAACAAAGGGGTGCCTGATTGGTGGTTGCCAGCTTTGCGGGTGCCTGCGTTTGTGGTGCCAGCAGCATGGGTGGTGCCTGCAGCATGGGTGGTGCCTGCTTTGGCGGTGTCAGCTTTGCGTGTGCCTATGTTTGTGGCGTCTTCGCTGGTGGTGTGTGCGTGGGTGGTGGATGGGCCTGGGGGTGTCTGGGTGGGTGAGTGTGGGGTGGTGGGTTGGGTGGGATCTCGATCGGGGTGGGGTGGTTGGGGTGGTCTGTTGGGTGGGATTTTGGGGGTGTGTGGGGTGTGGAGATTTTGCTTGACAGCACTTTTGTCGGGGCATGTGGTGGGCTTTTCCGGGGCTTCTGCACATGGTTTCAACAGGGCTGTGGAGCGGTAAGTTGTTGCATGGGGTGGACCTGTACGGATTTTCCCGAATATGCACGGAAGTGCGGGGTGGTTTTTCGCCCGATTTTCCCTGTTGCGCGGCGGTGCGGGGGGACGTAGTCTCGGGAAACGTTGTTGCTTCCTGTCGGCGTATCGATGAGACGAGACGGAGCGCGGAGCAGAGCCAGAGGATGGCCGTCGGCGACTCCGGAAGCGCAGTGGGCAAGGGCTGAGGGATGGCTGGAGCTGCAGGGGATGCAGACCGGAGTCTGGAGGCGCGAAGTCTGTTGCGGGTTCGATGCGAGGGCGGGCACAAGACCACGATGAGGGTGTGGCCTGGCGATGCCGGGCTGCGAAAAAACGTGCGTTGCCGCGCGTGGGGAGAGCTGTTGTCTCCGGAGGGTGGCGGCGCAGGGAAGACTGAATTTTTTTGGCAAGGAGCCAGTGACAGACGATGCGACCCCGGAAGTTGATTTTGTGTGTGGATGGAAATGAGCGGGCTTTGGCGGTGCGGCGGTTTTTGTTGGAGACGCGTGGATTTCGCGCGGTGACGGCGACGACGCTGCAGGAGGCGGTGGAGGTGCTGGGCAGCCAGCAGGTGGACCTGGTGGTGGCTGAGCTGCGGCTGCCGCAGATGGATGGCAATGCGGTGATTGGACAGCTGAAGCAGCTGATGCCGGAGCTGCCGATGCTGCTGACGAGCGAGAGTGTGCGTGCCGGGGAGCGGCCGCATCAGGCGGATGCGTTTCTGGGCAAGGGGAACTCGTCGTCGGCCGAGCTGGTGGATCGGATCCGTGTGATGAGTGCGCGCAAGCGTGGGCCGCGCAAGGCAGCGGTGCCGCGGCAGCTGCAGTTTCCGGGGATTGCGGTGGCCGGCTAGCCGTGGGCGCGATAGGATTTTCTCAGGATGAACGGGCGGTTGGAATGATCCGTGTTCCGGGGATTGGGGCTGGCAGGCGATGAATTTGGCGACGATTCTGGATCTGGTATCGCGCACGACCGAGGCGACGATTCTCGTGTTGGCGACGATGTTTCCGATTGTGAATCCGATTGGGAGCGCGGCGGTGTTCCTGTCGATGGTGGGGACGCTGGAGGATGGGCTGCAGAAGCGGCTGGCGAGCCGGATTACGCTGTACAGCTATTGCCTGCTGGTGGTTTCGATGATTGTGGGCGGGAAGATTCTGTCGTTTTTCGGGATCTCCCTGTATGCGGTGCAGATAGGCGGCGGGCTGGTGGTGGCGGCCAGTGGATGGCAGTTGCTGACCAAGGATGCGCAGCGGGATCAGCCGACGGTGGCCAATCCGGATGAGGTGATGGCGCAGGCGTTCTTTCCGTATACGCTGCCGATTACGGTGGGACCGGGCTCGATTTCGGTGGCGATTGCGCTAGGCGCGCATCTGCCGTCGCAACTGCATGTGGCGGGGTTCTTTTCGCCGCTGGTGCTGATTGCGTCGCTGGTGGGCAGTGCGCTGGTGTGTGTGCTGGTGTATGTGTGCTACCGGTGGGCACGGAATGCGGCGCGGCTGCTGGGCGGAACGGGAACGATGGTGCTGATGCGGCTGTCGTCGTTCATCCTGTTCTGCATCGGGGTGCAGATTCTGGCGACGGGACTGCGCAGCTTTCTGCATACGATTCACCTGCGCTGAGTCCACGGAAGCACTGAGTCGCAGAAGCGCGAAATCTCCAGGACGCTCATTCGTTGCGTCGCGGGCTATCCGGCCTGCGGCGCTTGGTCTGCTGCGTCGGGTGTGGGCCGGACGACGGGGCGGCCGCGATCATTCCAGGCGAGACGGGCAAAGGGACAGTGGTGGTCGTGGGTGAAGAGGACGAGCCAGTCCTCGGGGATGGCGCGCGCGTAGAAGCGTTTGCGCTGCTCGATGACGGTGAGTGGATCGAGATCGTAGGCCATGCCCCAGGTGAGATCGAGGTGGGCGCTGGTGGGGATGAGATCGGAGATGTAGCAGGCGTGCTGGCCGCGGCTTTCGATGTGGATGGCCTGGAGCTGGGGCGTGTGTCCGGGGAAGAGTTCGACGTGGATGTCGGGATGGATCGGGGCGTTGCCGTCGAGCAGGGTCATCTGGCCGGAGGCGAGGAGCGGCTCGTAGTTGTCGGCCATGTAGCTGACGCCGTCGCGTTCGCGCTGGAGGCGGCTGTCGTGGACCTCGCCGCGCTGGGCGAAGTAGCGGGCGCGGGGGAAGGTGGCGACGAGCTGGCCGGAGTCGTCGCGGCGGGTGTTCCAGCCGGAGTGGTCGAAGTGGAGATGGGAGTTGAGGACGATGTCGACGCTGGTGAGGGGAATCTCGGCGGCGGCAAAGGCCTGGGGCAGCAGTGCCTTGGCGGCGTAGATCTGCTGCTGCTTCGGGGTGAGTTTGTCGCCGATGCCGGTTTCGATGACGACGGTGGTTTGGCCGTTGCGGAGGACGACGGTGTTGGTGCCGAGCAGGATGCGGTTCTGGTCGTCGGCGGGAACGCGGCGCAGCCAGAGGGGGCGCGGGATGACGCCGAACATGGCTCCGCCGTCGAGGAAAAAGAAGCCGTCGGTGAGGACGGTGATCTCCCAGTCGCCGACCCGGGTGCGACCGCGGATGAGCGCCCCGGTGTCAGGGCGCTCGGCCGGGTGCCGGGGCGATGGGGCAGTCATTGCGCGGCTCCGGCGGGCAGCGGCATCAGGTACTGCTCGAAGTGGTCGAGGATGCTGTTGTAGAGGTGTGGACGCACCTCGGAGCCGGCGATGGAGTGGGTTTTACGGGGATAGAGGTTGAGGGCGTAGGGGATGTTGTGCAGGGTCATCTGCTGCACGAACTGGATGGCGTTTTCCAGGTGCACGTTGTCGTCGCCGGTGCCGTGGATGAGCAGCAGATGGCCCTTGAGGTTGGCGGCGAAGTGGACGACGGAGAAGTCGTCATAGACCTGGGGCGTGGTGCGCGGATCGCCGAGATAGCGCTCGGTGTAGATGGAGTCATAGTCGCGCCAGCTGGTGACGGGAGCAACGGAGACACCGGCGCGGAAGCGGTCGGAGTGGGTGAGTGCCCAGAGGGTGAAGGTGCCACCCCAGCTCCAGCCCCACCAGCCCTGGCGGCGACGGTCGAGCTGGGGGAATCGCCCGAGCGCGGCATCGGCGACGGCAAGCTGGTCCTGCAGCTGCATGGGTCCGAACTGGTGCCAGGCGGCCTGCTGGAAGTCGCGGCCGCGGTCGTCCATGCCGCGTCCGTCGGCGTGGACGACGGCAAAGCCGTGCTGGGCGAGGACGACATCGAAGAGGTAGCCGTCACCGCCCCAGTGGTTGGTGACGGTCATGACGCCGGGTCCGCCGTAGGGGTTGAGGATGAGCGGAACGGAGGCGGGATCGGTTTTGCCGGGCGGCAGGAGGATGGTGGCGTAGAGGGTGGTGCCGTCGGCGGCGCGGGCGGTGAACTGCTGCGGGACGGGCAGATGGTCGTGGGCGAAGACATCGGTGTGCCAGACGAGGCGGCAGGAGCCGGCGGCGCGGCAGACCTGGAGCTGCGGGGTGGTGGCACGGCTGGAGAAGTCATCGCTGAAGGCACCGCCGGTGGGTGCGAAGTGGCCGTCATGGACGCCGGGTTCGGAGGTCAGGCGGGTTTTGTGCCCGTCCCAGGTGACCTGCCAGAGCTGGCGCTCGGTCCAGTTGCCTTCGTTGGACTGGTAGTCGACGAGGCGGTGGTCGGGATCGACGTTGAGGACGCGGGTGACCTCGAAGTTGCCGCGGGTGAGCTGCCGCTCGAGGGTGGCGTCGGCAGCCATGGGGTGGCTGGGATCGTAGCGGTAGAGGTAGATGTGGGTGTGGCCGTCCTGCCAGCTGGTGAGCAGGATGTGTCCGCTGCCGACCCAGACGTCATAGCGCTCGTCGAAGAAGCGGGCGTCGGATTCGGAGAGGACGGCGCGTGCCTGTCCGGTGGCGACGTCGGCAAACCAGAGGGTTTTGTGCTGGTGGTCGCGGGTGAGGGTTTCGGCCCAGAGGGTGTGGGCATCGACCCAGCCGAAGCGCGGGATGTAGTCCTCGTTGGGACGGACGGGAAGCTGGATCCAGGTGGTGGGACCGCCGGAGACGGCAACAACGCCGAGGCGGACGGCGGGGTTGGGATCGCCGGGCTGGGGATAGCGCTGGGTGGCAACGGCGGCGTGGGTGGGCAGCCAGTCCTCGATGGGGTACTCGGGGACTTTGGACTCATCCATCTGGAGGTAGGCGATGCGCTGGGAGTCGGGCGACCAGAAGAGATTGCTGCGGACGCCAAGCTCCTCCTCGTAGACCCAGTCGACCTGACCGTTGAGCAGGGTGGCCGAGGAGCCGGGCGTGAGCGTGCGGACGGTGGCGGCAGTGCCGTCGGCCGAAGGCAGGGCGACGACCGAGAGGCCGTGGTCGCGGATGAAGGCCAGCGAGTGGCCATCGGGCGCCAGGGTGGGCGAATCCTCGGATGCTTGTCCGGAGGAGGCAACCTGGACGGCGTGGCCGGAGGCAAGATCGTAGAGCCAGAAGACGCCATCCTGGTCCAGCAGCAGGTGCTGGCCGTCGGGGGTCCAGAGATAGCCGGCCTGCTGGTAGCGCTGGCGATGGTCGGCGGCCTGTTCATTGGCCTTGCCGGAGGAAAGCGAGGCCAGCTTGTCGGCACTGAGCAGCACGTGGGGCTTGCCGGTGGCCAGATCAATCTCCATGATTCCCTGGGCATCCTGATAGGTGAGGTGATGACCGTCGGGCGACCAGGTGAGTCCGCTGGGGGCGTGGCCGATCATGGAGCCGTGGGCAAAGATGTCATCGACGGTGAGCTGGCGGTCAGCGGCGTGGGCGGCCGTGGCCAGAAGGAACGCGCCGGCCAGCGCAAGGGCTGCAACCGTACGGGAATGCCTGGGCAAGAACATCAATGGGAAACCTCCTGTCCGTGGCAGTGTATCGCACCGGCGATGGGGGATTGCAGGGGTGGGCAGGGGATGCGCGCATGGGAGGAATCCTTTGCTGCAAGGAAGCGGCGAAGAGGTATGGGAAGCGAGCGAAGGAGACGGGAAGCATCGGGATGGAACGAGGGATATCTATTTGCTAAATGTATTGAATACAGATATTATCTGTATTGAGGGCAGATTTGAATGCTATTCGCGACGCCGACTTTGCATGAAGCACAGAAAAAGATTCTCGATCAGGTGGAAGAGACCCGGGATCGGCTGAAGCATGTCTTGCGAACGAAGCGGCGCTGGCTGGGTTCGCTGCGGCGGAACACGTTTGCGCGTGCGGTGCAGGGGTCAAACAGCATTGAAGGCTATACGGTCTCCGATGAAGATGCGATTGCGGTGATTGAGGGCGAGGAGCCGCTGGATGCGGAAAAGGAGACGGCGGCGGCGGTGCGCGGCTATCGGGATGCGATGACGTATGTCCTGGAGCTGGCGCAGGATCGATATTTTTCCTATAGCAGCGGGCTGCTGAACAGTCTGCATTTCATGATGGTTTCCTATGATCTGAGCAGAAATCCCGGGCGGTGGAGACTGCGGCCAATCTATGTGCGGGACGAGGAGCGTGAAGTGACCGTGTACGAGGCTCCGGACCCGGATCTGGTTCCGGAACTGATGGCGGAGCTGATGGAGGGGTTGAACGAGGAGGGTGCGCACCATTGCATGGTGAAGGCGGCGATGGCGCATTTGAATCTGGTGATGATTCATCCCTATTCGGATGGCAACGGGAGAATGGCGCGCTGTCTGCAGACGCTGGTGCTGGCGCGGGAGGGCATTCTGGAGTCGCAGTTCTGCAGTATTGAAGAGTTTCTGGGAAGAAACACCCGCAGCTACTACGAAGTGCTGGGTCGGGTGGGAAACGGGATCTGGAGTCCGGAAAGGGATGCCTCGGAATGGGTGGACTATTGCCTGCGTGCGCACCATCATCAGGCGACGACGCTGATCCGCAGGACCCGGGAGATTGACAGGATCTGGACCGAGCTGGAGCAGTTGATGAAGACGCGGCAACTGCCGGAACGGACGATTTATGCGCTGTCGGATGCGACGTTCGGATGGCGGGTGCGGAATGCGACGTATCGGAAGATCGCGGAAGTCTCCGATCAGGTTGCGAGCCGGGATCTGAAGCTTCTGACGGACCAGAAGCTGCTGGTGCCAGCCGGAGAGAAGCGCGGACGCGGGTATGTGGCAGCGGAGATCCTGCGGCAGATCCGGATTCGTTGTCGGGAGCCCAGGCCAGTCTTTGAGCCATGGACTGGGGTGTAGGTGGAAGCGAGGGAGTAGATGTGTTCGGCGGCGGGTGGAGTGGCCGGGTGGGAACGGTGGGGGTGTCGCGAAGTAAACCGATTGATGTACACTGCACTGGCGAAAAAGGAGAGGCGCAACATGCATTTGAAATCGATTCAGAGCTGGGCTGTGGCGATGGCCGTGGCGATTCCGGCGACGATGGCCGTGGCGCAGGCGCCGACGGCGCGGGGCATTCTGCAGCAGGGTTTGAAGGTGACGGGACTGGCGGGAGCCGATGCTCCGGCGTATCACCTGAAGGCCAATTACACGCTGTATGACATTCGTTCGGGCAAGGAGACGGAAAGCGGAACGATGGAGGTGTGGCAGAGCGGACCGGGCGTCTGGCATCGTACGTATACGGAGAAGAAGAATGCGGCCAGCGTGTGGAGCACGTCGCCGACCGAGCGCGTTTCAACGAAGAGCCCGCGGCTGAACCTGACGGCGCTCGATGAGCAGGTGGCGCAGCCGCTGCTGGACCCGCTGCACCTGGGCGCGCGGTATGCGCCGACGCTGGAGCTGTCGGGCCAGGCGGGCACGTTCAACGGCGAGGTGCTGAACTGCGTGTCGGTGACCTATCCGATGACGGCAGCCAATGGCATGAATCCGGACCTGCTGTTTCCGCGCTACTGCTTTGAGGCCAAGACGGGCGCACTGCACGTGACGACGACCTCGACGGTGATGACGCAGTACTCGAACTTCAAGACGCTGGGCAGCCGCCAGGTGGCGACGAAGGTGGAAGTGAAGCCGTATACGCGGCTGGGCACGGAGATCGAAGTGACGACGCTGGAGCCGCTGGGATCGGGCGATATGGCGATGGTGAAGCCGAGCGGCAAGACGGCCGACTTCCCGCTGGCCCACGAGCCGGGCGATCCGCCGCTGGTGCCGGTGCACATTCACGAGTGCGAGTACCCGATTGATGCGCGCAGCATGAGTCCCGGCCAGAATAGCAACGGCGACACGCACGGGGTGGTTTCGGTGCCGGTGATCATCGACAAGGATGGAAAGGTGAAGAGCAACGGGTATGCGATGGGCCCCCCACCACTGGCCCGCGCGGCGCAGGATTGCGTGACCGGCTACCGCTTCCAGCCCTACCTGGTGAACGGCAAGCCGACCGAGGTGAGCGACACGATCCTCTACAACTACGACGGCAAGCCGTATACGGGGCTGAACGGGACGGTGAAGATCGCCTCGCAGGCACCGGCGTCAAAGTAAGCACGAGCAGGGAAACGGCAGGCAGCGGACCCTCCGCTGCCTGCCGTTTTTGTTTTGGGCGGCGGGAAGAGAAACCATCGGGGAGGGTCTGGGGTGACAGAGGTGCGTAGGGTGTCCGGAGTCGCGGGTGTGTCCGGAGTCGCCGGTATGTCCGGTGCAAAGCGGTATTATCGGCCCGAGCTGGATGGGCTGCGGTTCTTTGCCTTTCTTGCCGTCTTTGCCTTTCATCGGATGGACTATGTGCCGACGGACCCGGTGCTGAATCGGTGGGGCTATCGGGTGGGAACGGTGGGTGCTTTCGGGGTGCCGGTCTTCTTTCTGCTGAGCGCGTTTCTGATTACGGAGCTGCTGCTGCGGGAGCGGGAGACGGTGGGCGCGATCCATGTGCGGTCGTTCTATGTGCGGCGGATTCTGCGCATCTGGCCGCTGTATTTTGCGGTGTTTTACGGGCTGGCGCTGCTGAACCGCTTTCTACCGGGAACGGGGACGGACAATCCCTGGGCGTGGCTGGCGTTTACCGGCTTCTCGGGCAACTGGTACATCACGGTGCGGGGCTGGATTGCCGGGTCGGTGGATCCGCTGTGGAGCATTTCGGTCGAGGAGCAGTTCTATCTGCTGGTGCCGTTGCTGGCGGCGTGGGGCGGGCGCAGGGCGCTGGCGGCGGCCAGCTGGCTGTGGCTGGCGGTGGCCTATGGGACGGTGTTTCTGTATGGGCTGCACCGCAGTCCGGGCGACCACGGGGAGTGGACGAACAGCCTGGTGCAGTTCCAGTTTTTTGCCGCCGGCACGCTGATCGCGCTGCTGCTGCGGGGGAGGCTGGTGCGGTGGTCGCTGCCGGTGCGTGCGGTGGCGTTTGCGGCGGGCATCGGGTGCTGGTTTGGGGCGATGCTGGGCTTCCGGGTGCAGAGCTGGAATCCGCAGCCGACGGCGATGGGGTCGGTGGCCGGCTGGGGGCTGGTTCTGGTGGGCACGTGCCTGCTGTTTCTGGCGGTGCTGGGGGTGGCGGAGCGGTTTGTGCCGCGGTGGCTGGCCTATCTGGGACGGATTTCGTATGGACTCTACCTGTTCCACTCGCTGCTGTTCTTCCTGGTCTTTGAGCAGGGCAGGCCGCTGCTGAACGGACTGGCCGGGGCGCTGCGGCTGGGCGCGACAGGACGGAATGCGCTGGGCACGGTGCTGGTGCTGGGGCTCAGCATTGCCGTGGCCCACCTGTCCTTCCGGCACTTCGAGGCGTACTTTCTACGGCTGAAGCGAAGGTACACGCTGGTGCAGGCGCGGGATTGAGGTTAGGTGGAGGTTGGTGGAGGAGACGGAGTGTCAGCTCGATGCGGAGAGTTATATAGAGCTTACTCTGCAGGTGAAAAGTCACCTTTAACAAAGCGTTTCCAATCATTCTGACAACGATCAGCCTTGTCAAGCCAGTAAAAGTCTGGACGATGCGAGTATACTTGCTCATCAGCAGTTAGCATTACAAATGTATTGTGTTTTGCGATGAGTTTCATAGTGAGATGAGGATGTTCGATGACTTCCTTCGTCCCGTAAAGCAAGAGATGTCGATTCACAACATAGCTCACCCAGGGCGCATTACCGATGCCAATCTGCTCATCCAGTGGACCGTCGATTACTACTGGACAATCTGACCCGATGAATTCTCCTGATTCACTGATAAGCCAACCCCAGTGCCGCTTCATCAAAGTCTGCGTATCGTCGATATCTTGGAGCAGCCCTGCTGCCTGCTTCAGGTAAAAAGCGTTCTCTGTGGTAATCCTCAAAGTCCCTGTCTCAAGCCCTTCTAGTACCTTCGTATATTCAGTGCCTGGACCACCTGGCAATACTCCTATTCGACGTAATGCACGTTCCCATTCTTCAGTGCTGCTTAATATCTTGGTACGAAAATGCGACTCCAACGCTTGTTGTACGACAGCGCGAAATCCAGGACCTCTGGTCCATTGAATTGCCAAATATTCCACGAGCATCCCGAGTTCTGATTCGTTCTTCGGTCCTCGCTTTTCCTTTGCGAGATTCCCGAATAGCGGCGCAATATCACTCTCAATGTAAGAAAACAGATTCTCAATCCTTAAGGGATCGGGTACATTGGGATGATCGATTCGATAGAAGTCGCGTCTGCGGCCTGCGTTACGGGGTATACAATTCCACTGCTTTTTCCTTTTAAGGTCGGTGACGTGAAGCATTCCGTCTGTCTCGCCGGTATTTGTGAACCCTACCAGACAGCACTCTGGAACGTAATGATGCATCCTGGACTCTGCCGATTGCCGTGTCCTCATCACACTACCCTCGTCGCATAATTATTTACTCCAGAGTTGCGTTGCCATACGCAACATTCATAAGTATGCACTTTATAGGGTTCGAGCGAAACGCGTAAAGCCGCAGATTTTGGATAGTCGGCGTCGCGATGTCAATTTGGTTCGGTTATGTGAAGCAAATCACTTAGTCAATTTTAGCTGTTGCCAATAGGCCGAACTACTCATTCGGGCACTCCGAAGAATTACGTTGTCGTGTAGTCGCCTATGTTGAGTTGTGTCATCCCCGGTTATTAGGGGATTGTGTCGGTGGATGCGGGTGGTTGCGGCGGGGATGGTGGTGCGGCGGGGTTTGGTTTAGGGGATGGGGAGGTAGCGGCGGCCGGTGATCTGGTAGTGGCCGGAGAGGACGCGGGCGATGGCTTCCGGGTAGGCCTGGTGTTCCTGTTCGAGGATGCGTTGGGCCAGGGTGTGGGCGTCGTCGGTGGGCAGGACGGGGACGGCGCGCTGGAGGATGATGACGCCGTGGTCGAGGTGTTCGTCGACGAAGTGGACGGTGCAGCCGGCGAGGGTGCATCCGTAGTCGAAGGCCTGGGTCTGGGCGTCGAGGCCGGGGAAGGCGGGAAGCAGCGAGGGGTGGATGTTGAGGATGCGCTGGGGGAAGGCGGCGATGAAGGCCGGCGAGAGCAGGCGCATGTATCCGGCCAGGCAGACGAGATCGACCTGATGCTGGCGCAGGCAGGCGATGACGTCGGCGTCATGCTGGGCGCGGGTGCGGCCACGGGAGACGAAGCAGGCGGTGGGAAGGCCGAGGCGGCGTGCGGCGTCGAGGCCGGGCGCGTCCTCAACGTTGGCGAGGACGATGGCGATGGAGGCTGCGGGGATGCGTCCGTCGGCGATGGCCTGGGCGATGGCGAGGAAGTTGGAGCCACGGCCGGAGAGCAGGATGCCGAGCCGGGCGGGAGTGGGCGGTTGCGGCAGGGCGTGGGCCTGAGAATGGGTGGTCATCGGTAGAGGACCCGCCGGTTGCCGGGGACGATGCTGCCGATGATGTGGTGCGGCTCGCCGAGGCGATGGAGCAGGGCGGTGGCGCGGCGGAGATGCTCGGGGGCGACGACGGCGATGAGGCCGATGCCCATGTTGAAGGTGCGGAGCATCTCGTCCTGGGGCACGTGGCCGAGCTGGCGGAGATGTTCAAAGACGGGCAGGACGGGCCAGGAGCCGAGCTGGACCTGGGCGGCGGTGCCGGCGGGCAGGATGCGGGGCAGATTTTCCGTGATGCCGCCGCCGGTGATGTGGGCCATGCCACGGACGAGCTTGGCGCGGGTGAGCTTCTGGAGGATGGGCAGGTAGCTGCGGTGGGTGGTGAGCAGGACGTCTGCGGCGCGGCCACCGAGAGCGGCGACGCGCTGGCGGGGCTTGTAGCCGGCGACCTCGAAGAAGAGCTTGCGGGCCAGCGAGTAGCCGTTGGTGTGGAGTCCGGTGGAGGGCAGGCCGAGGAGGATGTCTCCGGGGCGGATGGTGGCGCCGGTGACCATCTGGTCGCGCTCGACGACGCCGACGATGAAGCCGGCCAGATCGTATTCGCCATCCTGATAGAAGCCGGGCATCTGGGCGGTTTCTCCGCCGATGAGGGCGCAGTTGTTGGCGCGGCAGGCGGTGGCGAGGCCCTCGACGACCTGCTCGAGGATGGTGGGCTTGAGCTTGCCGCTGGCGAGGTAGTCGAGGAAGAAGAGCGGCGTGGCACCCTGGACGGCGATGTCGTTGACGCAGTGGTTGACGAGGTCGGCGCCGACGGTGGTGTGGACGCCGAGCTGGAAGGCGAGCTTGAGCTTGGTGCCGACGCCGTCAGCCGAGCTGACGAGGATGGGATCCTTCCACTTGCGGCGGTCCAGCGCGTAAAGCGCTCCAAAGCCGCCGACCCCGGCCAGGACGTTGCGGTTGAGCGTGGAGGCGGCGAGGGATTTGATGCGGTCCTTGGCACGGTCACCGGAGGCGATGTCCACACCGGCATCGGCGTAACGGACAGGACGGACAGGCTTGGCTTTGGGCATGCGAATCGCTTTCCGGCGCACGGCGGAGATGGGATCGGGATACGCCTGAAAGGCATAGTTTATCAGCATTGCTTGCAGGCATTGCATGCAGCGGACGCGCGGCTCTGGCCGCGGTGCATGGGGCGGGCGGGGTAGTGGTGGCGCTTCCGTTGGTCGCGGGGTGGAACTGCGCCAAAACGGTAGCATGCGCATTTTCATTGAGGCGAGTGATGATGGGCTGGGCGCATTATGGCGTGAACTCCCAAAGGTCGTTGTGGTCACCTTCGCTTTCCTGTTGGTCGATTAAACCTTGAAAAGCAGAAGATAGCTTGTCACTGCTCCCTGAAGTTATTTTCGCCGGTTGAATCGTCGAAAATAATAGCAATCTGACCGAGCGTACTTTCGGTGTATGCGGGCTGATTCCCGTCCTTAAAGACTGGCGCGTTGGCATACCCGCTAGCAGCGAAATATGGACGAGGCATTGTGTCTCCCATCACGCGCATGCCGATGATCACATATCCGAGGGTGTTTCTGCCTCCAAAGGCACTGATAAAGTAGCCTTTGTTGGCAAGTTGTTCAGCATCTGCCAGCACATTCGCAGATTGCGCAAAAAAGGTTTCTGCTTCGTACGCTGTCGTCGTGTCACCCTGCCAGCCGTAAGAAAGCAAAGCAATCTTGCCGGTGGAGGGGTCGATCGTCGCCGCAGTCACAATGCGACTGGCCGCACCATCTGCGGCTACCTGTGCTTGTAGGCTTGCTGGATCCACCAGCTCAATACGCTGATCAAATGCCTGCGTCTGGGTTGCCTGAGTGTATGCTACTGCAATCTGTTGGCATTGTGGCTGGTAGTCCATCGAAAAAACCACTATGTTATCCGAAGCAAGCGTCTGCAGATATTGCTGATAGGTCATACTCTGTGCCGAAAGATTTCCTATTTCGTAAAATGTAGTGTAGTTCTGAAGCGCATTGGCCATGAAGCTTTGGGCGTTCCAGTTGCAGTTAGCTACCGGTGCGAGCGTGACAATATCTCCAAGAGTTAGTGATGTGCCGAGGGAAGACTTCGTAGTTTGGGTAGTAACACCTAAGTCGACGAACCCGCTTTGTATGCCTATACTTGCTGTCAGTGGAGCCTGTTCCAATTGAAGATAGCGCAGGTCGCCCAGTGCTGGTGCTCGCGGTCCTGAAAGCAAAGTAGCCGGATTACTCGTTACCATTCCAGCAGTATTCGATACGGTTACAGTATAGGTTGAATTGTTATCCGACAGTGTAATATCATCCGTGGTGTAGCTAGGTGCATTCGCTCCACTGATCGGAGTGCCATTCCGCTGCCACTGGTAAAGCAGCGGTGCTGTCCCGCTGGCCGTAACTGTGAATGTCGCGGCGCGATTGATTGGGACAGTCTGGCTTTCAGGCTGCATTGTGATCGTAGGCGCTGTTGATTGCGGGGGGATCTTGGATGTCGATCCCCCGCCTCCGCAACCTGTCAAATAACCAATTGATATGCAGAGAGATAAGCCCGAAGCGCAAAATCTGCCCAACATCTGCGTTATCGACTTCGTTTTCAGTGAGGGAAGATTAAGCATTTGATCTATTCTCCTAGTTGCAGCCGGGCAGCCCACCTGAGATACTGAATGCGAATGTGTGGTAGAGAGTGTCCTCATATACGAGAACGTTTGCATAGCAATTGGGCGATGACGTCTGAAGAAAAACTGATGTTGAATTAGAGCTTCCGTTTGTCATTCCTGTGCTTTGTGAATCTAGCCAAGTCCATGTCTTCTGATTTTTCATTCCAGCGCCGATGCCACCTACTGAAGTGGTTAGTCCAACGCTGTATGACTGACTACTTCCAGAGCTGAGGATGTGAGAATCCGCGACGGTAGTTCCCGATGTGCGTTTAACTTGACCATCCAATTGCATGTTATATTGACTTCCGCTTCCGCTTGGATCAAGTACCTTAACAAAGCGACAGTCTGAACCGGTTGGAACGGTAGAACTTTCACATGTTTCCACTGTAGAGCCATCAACGATGGCAGGCGAATCAGACGATGGTACTGGGTTCGCTGTCAAAGTTGTTGCGTTGTACCGTAAAAGTGGGTCTTGAACTACGATTTGCGCGAAATCAGCTGGTGTACATCCACATTGATCAGTTTGTCCACATTGCGAGTTGTACTCCGAGACGATTAGGTTTTTGCATAGGACGCCCAATCCAGGAATCTTATAGGAATGTCCGCTGTTGTCGCAGCACCTTGTGCTGGGTATGATTTTCGAGTTCGGAACTGTAGATGTACCGTATGGTGTCGTTGCTGTTACGCTTCCCGGAGTGGGCATCATTTGCACGGCTGGTACCATTAAAATATCAGGAGCTGGCGACTGAACGTTAGGTATTGATTGATAGCCCATTGCATAGTCAATTGGTGAACTATAGTCTGAAGTAGTAGTTACAGTAACTTCAGGATTTAACCATATAGATATTACATCTAAACCATGTTGAATATCATCAGAGCCACTGGTTCCAGTTGCCCCATTGACACCTGCAGGGTCAAGATAATTATCGTCGGTTATTAGCCCCGCTGAATTTGTCCAAGTCTGAACATATGTACTGCTATTCAGAGTAGAGTCTGCAAATCCGAATGTTATACCATCACTAAAAACCCCAGTAACGCCTGAGGAGAAAGTCAAACTATCGCTAAATGTGAAACTGTCGCCGGTTGATGTCGAAGTTCCATCAGTCGTCGAGGAAGTCAACCCTTGTGCGCTTTCATTCCCACGTGGTTCGTAAAGAATTGATACGACCTTGTAAAGTGGATCAATAGTATTAGTGACTAAATCAGGGCAACTGTTGGAGCCGATACCGTTTGAAAATGTGTATGTACATTCCCCGGCAGCAACAGAAGAGTTATTCGTGTTGGGCAGCGTTACGGTGAAGCTTGAGGGCTCAGTGTAGTTGGGACAACTGACGGAACCGAATCCCTGAGCAACGACCTGTTGACCGCCGAGCGGATAGGTGACTCCACCGATTACAAATTGGAAGTTGGTGTAGGTGGTTTGATTGAAGTAAGCACCGGGGCCGCAGGCGGCAGAGTAGAAGTAGGTCTGGTAGCTCAAGGTGCCACCATCAATGGATGCACTGGATGTGCCTTGGAGCGTGCCCTGCTGTGCGCGTGCAAACGAGGCAAAGGAAAGCAAACAAAGCACTAAAAGCAGTGCGTGGGGGGGGGGGAATCGGAGTTTCATGGGGGAGGGTATCCCTTCTAACGAGATGGCCAGGGCAAAGGGTTGCGGTTGC
>JAJZGG010000034.1:18019-29675 GCA_021804965.1 Acidobacteriota bacterium | reverse complement strand
CGGCAAGCGTGTGCTGGAGCTGCCACAGGGCGGCTGGGAGACGGCCGGCGTGGACCCGGAGGAACTGGCCCGCGGAGAGCTCAAGGAAGAGCTTGGCCTCGCAGCCACATCCATGACCTACCTCGGCATGCAGTGGATCGCCTACGGCTTCACCCGGCAGCGGCAGTTTATCTACATGGCCACAGGACTGACGGAAACCGAAAAGGACCCCGACCCCGAGGAGCATGATCTCGTCGTGCATTCGTTTTCGATTGCCGAGTTCGAGTCCATGCTGCTCGACGGCACCATTCAGGACAACTGCACCCACGCCGCCTGGGGGCTGTATCTGGTCTGGAAATCCCGCCAGACGCCCTGAGCCGCCGTTCCCTGCGGCATCACTGCCTACGCCTTCTGCGCAGTGGAAGCACCTGCGGACTCGGTCTTTCCGTGCTGCTGCTGCCGATTCCGGTAGCTGGCCGCCACAAAGTCGCGGAACAGCGGATGCGGCTCCAGCGGCTTCGATTTGAATTCCGGATGAAACTGGCAGCCCAGGAAGAAGGGGTGGTCCGGGATCTCGACAATCTCGACATAGGTCGCGTCGGGCGTCGTCCCCGTCAGCCGCAGACCGCCGCCCGTCAGCAGCGCCTCATACTCGCGGTTGAACTCGTAGCGGTGACGATGCCGCTCGCTGATCTCCGTTGTCCCATACGCCTTCTGCGCCAGGGAGCCCGGCTCCAAAACGCAATCCCAGGCGCCCAGACGCATCGTTCCGCCCATCTCTTCGACGCCCAATAGCTCGCGCAGTTTGTAGATCACCCGATGCTCGGCTGCCGGATCAAACTCGCTCGAGTTGGCCTGTCGCAGCCCGCAGACATTGCGCGCAAACTCGATGCAGGCCGTCTGCATTCCCAGGCAGATGCCGAAGTAGGGAATCTTGTGTTCACGCGCATAGCGGATGGCATTCAACATGCCTTCCACGCCGCGCTTGCCAAAGCCGCCCGGCACCAGGATGCCGTCAAAGCCGGCAAGCTGCGCCTCGTAGCTGCGGTCTTCGGGCGTCCCTGTCTCCAGCCCTTCGGCTTCAATCCAGGTCACCTGCAGCTTCAGGTTGTGGGCCAGCGCGCCGTGGACCAGCGCCTCCTTCAGGGACTTGTAGCTGTCCTCGTACTCCACATACTTGCCCACAATGGCGATGGAAACCGTATCCGCCGGATGATAGGCGCGACGCACAATCTCCCGCCAGGCATCCAGTTTCGGCTCGCTGGCCTCCATATGCAGATACTTCAGCGCCAGCTCGTCCACGCCTTCTTCCGCAAAGGCCAGCGGGCACTCATAGCTCGAGTTCACATCCCGCGCCGTCACCACGGCCCGCTCTTCCACATTGCAGAAGGCGGCAATCTTGGCCTTCATCTCCCGCGGCAGGGCTCGGTCCGTGCGGCACAGCAGAATATCGGCCTGAATTCCGATCGAAAGCAGCTCCTTGACCGAGTGCTGCGTCGGCTTGGTCTTCAACTCCTGCGCCGCGGCAATCCATGGCACCAGCGTCACATGCACAAAGCAGGTGTTTTCCCGCCCCAGTTCCTGGCGCATCTGTCGAATGGCCTCCAGGAACGGCAGCGACTCAATGTCGCCCACCGTGCCGCCAATCTCGATGATGTTCACATCGGCGCCATGCGCGGCCACCTTGCGCATCGCGTTCTTGATCTCGTTGGTCACATGCGGAATCACCTGCACCGTCTTGCCCAGGTAGTCGCCGCGACGCTCCTTCAGGATGATCTGCTCGTAGATTCTGCCGGTCGTCAGGTTGTTCTCACGGCTCAGATGCGCATGGGTAAAGCGCTCGTAGTGCCCCAGATCCAGATCCGTCTCCGCCCCGTCGTCGGTCACAAAGACCTCGCCGTGCTGAAACGGCGACATCGTGCCCGGATCGACATTGAGATACGGGTCGAACTTCATCAGATTGACCTTCAGGCCGCGGCTTTCCAGCAGGCAGCCAATCGAGGCTGCAGCCAGGCCCTTGCCTAAACTGGACACGACACCGCCGGTGACAAAGATGTACTTTGCAGACATGGAAGCAACCTCTGAATTGTAGGAGTGGGATTGGCCGTACGAGGTGGGCACAATCAAGTATGACAGATTCTTCCGTGCTCTGAAAAGCCCATTCTTTTCGACGATATTTTCTCCATTTCGGGCAGCCACTGACTTCCCCTGCGGTCCAATTCCCATCCCATTCGCCAAACATGCGCTCTCGGGCATCGACTCCCCACCACTCAAACCGCTATTCTTAAGGCTGCCGTCTCCTCGCAATCTTGTCCCGTCCCGGGCCTTGCCACTGCACGGAGACTGCGCATATTCCAAACCGCGCGTATCGGGGATTCTGTGAGCCAGACAAACATTCAAGTCCACCTGCCCGATGGGGCCATCCGCGAAGTTCCCGCCGGAACCACACCGCTCGAAATCGCTCAGGCCATCTCCCCGCGACTGGCTGCCGCCTGCGTGGTGGCGCGCATCGCGCCCGTCCACCCGGACGCATCCCAGCATGCCGCCGCAGAGGCAAACGAAGGCTCGGATGCAGCCATGTATGCGGCCACGCCGGAGCATGCCGAGCGACTCGTGGATCTGGCCACTCCACTCACCGAAGACACGCGCCTGACGCTGCTGACCGAACGCGATCCCGAGGCGCTCAAGGTCGTCCGCCACTCTGCGGCACACGTCATGGCGACTGCGGTTCTGGAGCTTTTCCCGGAGACCAGGCTGGGGCACGGTCCGGCCACCGATTCCGGATTCTTCTACGATTTCTACCGGGAGAAGCCCTTCACCCCTGAGGATCTGGCCGCCATCCAGGCACGCATGGCAGAGATCATCGCCCGGGACGAAGCCTTTGTCCGCGAAAGCAGGCCACGCGAAGAGGCCCTGAGTGAATTCGAGCGCGAAGGCGAATTCATGAAGACGCATTTCGTCTCGCGCTTCACCCAGCCGGGTGAGGCCGTCAGCTTCTATCGCAATGGGCATTTTGTTGATTTCTGTCGCGGACCTCACGTTCCCTCCACCGGACGCGTCAAGGCCGTCAAGGTGACCACGCTGGCCGGTGCCTACTGGCTGGGCGATGAGAAGAATCCGCAGCTGCAGCGCATCTATGGCACGGCCTTTTTCTCGCAGAAGGATCTGGACGCGCATTTTGCCCGACTGGAAGAGGCTGCCAAGCGTGACCATCGGCTTCTGGGTCGCCAGCTCGACCTGTTCAGCATTCAGGAGGTGGCCGGCTCCGGACTCATCTTCTGGCATCCCAAAGGCGGCATCATCCGCAAGGTGATGGAAGACTGGATGCGTGAGGAGTGCTTGCGCCGTGGCTACTCGCTGGTCTACACGCCGCATGTGATGCGGCGCGAACTCTGGAAGATCTCCGGCCACGAGGGCTTTTACTCGGGCAACATGTACACCCCCATGGAATTGGACGATGCCGAGTACCGGCTCAAGCCGATGAACTGCCCCGGCCATATTCTCATCTACAAAAACTCCCCGCGCAGCTATCGCGACCTGCCCGTCCGGCTTGCCGAACTCGGCAATGTTTATCGCTACGAGCGCTCCGGCACCATGCACGGCCTGCTGCGCGTGCGCGGCTTCACCCAGGACGATGCCCACATCTTCTGCACCCCCGCGCAGATTGAGGATGAGGTCGTCGCCTGCATCGAATTTGCCGAATCCGTGCTGACCACCTTTGGCTTTGCCGAGTTTCAGGTGGAGCTTTCCACCTGGGATGAGAATGACCGCGCCCACTACGCCGGTTCCGACGAAAACTGGAAGCTGGCCGTCAACGGCCTGCGGCGCGCACTGGACCGCAAGGGAATCGCCTACAAGACCATCCCCGGAGAAGCGGCATTCTACGGCCCGAAGATCGACGTGAAGCTGGTGGACGTTCTGGGACGGCTCTGGCAGTTGTCCACCGTCCAGTTTGACTTCAACCTGCCGGCACGGTTTGAGCTGGAGTACATCGGCGAGGATGGCGCGCGCCACCAGCCGGTCATGGTCCACCGCGCACTCTTCGGCTCGGTCGAGCGCTTCTTTGGCGTGCTCATCGAGCACTATGCCGGAGCCTTCCCGCTCTGGCTTGCACCGGTGCAGATTGGCCTGGTCCCCATCGCCGAGCGCCACCACGACTATGCGCGGCAGGTCCAGGCAAAGCTGGAAACCGCCGGGCTGCGCGTGGAACTCGACATTCGGAACGAGAAAATGAACGCGAAGATTCGCGACTTTGCCAACCAGAAGGTCCCGTATGTGCTGGTCATGGGCGACAAGGAAGCCGAATCGCAATCCGTCAGCGTACGCACGCGCGGCAAAGGCGATCAGGGTTCGATGCCGCTGGCAGAGTTTCTCTCCCGCTCATCGGCACTGCTGGCCTCGCGCTCCACGGAGTTGTAAGTCCGTGGGAGTTGTGGCCCGGGGCCGATCTGGCCTGTCCGATCCTCACAGCCCAAACAAGCAAGAAGAAGGCCGACACTTGGTGTCGGCCTTCTTCTTGCTTGGATCTCGCATTGTTGGGGGATCAGGATCGCCCGTTACACACCCACGCCGAACTCGCTGGCACCGGTCGCGTCGCTGTTGGCATAGAAATCATACGGAGTCCGCCGGTTGAACTGGTAGCGCTTGCGCAGCTCCGAGCCCACCAGCAGTCCCACGGCCGCGATTCCCAGTCCCACCGAAACCCATCCCAGCGCGCGCATTGCGTGCCAGCTGGCGGGTGCTGCATTCTCCTGCATCTCGTTGTCGGCCATGAAAATTTCTCCTTGTTACCTCAAATCATACCCCAGCCTGACGCAATCTTGTCCAGCCGCTCGTGCCGCTTACGCTCCGGCAACCGAACCAATTCGGTCAATCCACGCCTGCTTCTCCGCTTCCGGCAGAAAGCTGGAACGAAAGGAGTTCTCGGCCAGTTGCCGCAGTTCTGCGCGACTGAAGCCATGCACCTCATGTGCCAACCGGTATTCGTCGGCAACGGTGGCGCCAAAAAAAGCAGGATCATCCGAGTTCAGCGTCACCATCAGGCCCGCATCGAAGTATCGCCGCAGCGGATGCGCCTCTAGCGATGGGCAGACCCCCGTCTTCACATTTGAGCTTGGGTTCAGCTCCAGCGGCACCTGCCTCAGGAGCAGTTCCTGCAGCAGCATCGGATCGTCCCCGGCAGAAAGCACGTGTCCCAGCCGTTCCGAGCCAATCTCCAGCGCCTCGCGAATCGCCTCAGGCCCGGTCGTTTCGCCGGCATGATTCGTCAGCCGCAGTCCCGCTGCAGCCGCCTCTTCGTAGAGCGCGCGAAAGGGCTCGGAACCGGTCTTGCGCTCATCGCCGCCCAGTCCAATTCCCACAATCGAGGGGTACGCAGAACGCATGGCGGCGGCCAGCCGGAAGACCCGCGCAGCCTCCTCCACAGTAAAGTGGCGCACGGCATCAAAAATCCAGGAAAGCGTCACGCCCAGCTCGCGCTCACCCCGCAGACGCGCCCGTTCCAGCGCAGCAAAAATATCCGGAAACAGATCCGGATTGCTCTTGTCCTCCTCCGGACGAAGGCGAAAAATGACCCCAACCGAGATGTAAACCTCCGCATGGCAGACGCCCTGTGCCGCCAGCCCCTGCAGCATGCGCCAGGCTGCCAACTCATACTCCGCCGGTCCGCGCAGCTCGGTCACCACGGTCTTGAAGGCCTGCAGAAAGCCCGTGAAATCCTCGTAGGCATAGAGCGTCTGCGCTTCCGTCAGCGTCATGGGACGGGCATTGCCCAGCATGCTCAGCTCCACCAGCGTCGGAGGTGTGATCGTCCCCTCCAGATGCAGGTGCAGTTCCGCCTTGGGTAACTGTCGAATCCACTCGCTGATTGTCTCCATGAAACTCCGCCCTTCCCTGTGCTTTCCCTTACCGCCTCAGCATTGGATTCGGCAACCGCCCGGAAGGTTCACACCCCGCCGGCTGCGGCAGGAATGGTATTCCGATGAGGTTGCAACGGTATTCGCAGGAAGATCAGTCTGCGCGCATGGAACGGGACTTGGGTGCAAACTCCGACCGATGGCGGCCGTAAAAGAAATAGATCACCAGCCCCACCGCCAGCCAGATAAAGAACCGATACCAGGTCGACACCGGCAACCCGGCCATCAACAGCAGGCAGAAGATTGCGCTCAAGGCCGGAATCACCGGACCGCCCGGCACGCGGAAGCCGCGCACCCGGTTGGGATCGCGGTATCGCAGCACAATCACCCCGATCGAAACCAGCATGAAGGCAAACAAAGTTCCGATATTGGAAAGATTCGCCAGCAGCTCAATGTCGAAGAGTCCCGAAGGAATGGCCACCAGGAAGCCCGCCACCCACGTGGAAAAGGCCGGTGTGCGAAAAACCGGATGCACCTTGCTGAACACCTTCGGCAGCAGTCCATCCCGCGACATCGAGTACCACACCCTCGACTGCCCCAGCTGATACACCAGCAGCGAGGAGATCATGCCCATGATCGCGCCCACCAGCACCACCAGCCGCACCCAGTGCAGGGGATGGCCGCCCGGCATTCCCGACAGCTTCTTCAGCGCATTCACCACCGGCGCCGCATCGTCCACCATCGACTGCCACGGCACCAGACCCGTCAGGCAGATTGCGACTCCAAGATAGAGCACGGTACAAACCACCAGCGTCGCGATGATTCCCACGGGCAGGTCCCGCTGCGGGTCCTTGCACTCCTCGGCAGCCGTGGAAACCGAGTCAAATCCGATGTAGGTAAAAAAGATGATGGAGCCGCCGGCCAGCACGCCCGACCAGCCATTCGGCATATACGGATGCCAGTTGCCCGGATGCAGATAGCCCAGTGCTGCGGAAACAAACACCAGGATGGCCACAATCTTGACCGCCACCATCGCATTGTTGGCACCGGCCGATTCGCGAATCCCGCGTACCAGCAGGACCGTGAGCAGAAGCACCACCAGGAAGGCAGGAATGTTAAACCCAAAATGCCAGCCGGGGTTATAGATCGTGTGCCCCTGCAGATCGGTCAATCCATCGGAAAGATAGGCCGGGGAGATCCATCGCGCGGAAGGATGCAGGCCAAACCAGTCCAGAAAATCCACCACATGCGCAGCAAAGCCCACGCTGACCGTCATGTTCGATCCGGCATATTCCAGAATCAGGTCCCAGCCGATGATCCATGCGATCAGTTCGCCCAGCGTTGCGTAGGTATACGTGTAGGCCGAGCCGGCAATCGGAATCATCGATGCCAGCTCCGCATAGCAAAGCCCGGTCAGTCCGCAGACAATGGCAACCAGCACAAGGGACAGGGCAATGGCCGGACCTGCGCCCGGACGTCCACCCAGCCCGCTGGCATGCATCAGGTTGTCGATCAGTGGCGTCTCCAGCGGATTGGCCATGGTGGCCTTGCTGCCGGAGATGGCCGTGCCGATGACCGTGAAGATACCGGAGCCGATGACTGCGCCAATGCCCAGCGCCGTCAGCGACCAGGGGCCGAGCGTCTTCTGCAGCCGATGCTCAGGACTCTCCGAATCCCGGATCAGCTTGTCGATCGACTTGCGCGCGAGTAATTGGCTGCCCAGGGTCTCCGCTCCTTCACCGTCGTCTGACGACACTTCTCATGCACAGCCATTGCCAACCGCCATCGTCCATCCTGGTCCGGTCAACGAGCTGTCACTGGAAAATCTGTCTGTCCGAATATAAATCAGGCGGGGGAGGTTCGTGGAGCGGCACAGGAACGCCGCCCCACATGGTCTTCCGGCTACTAGCGCTTCGACTGACCGCGCGCCAGCTTCTTCACCGAGGCCTTGTTCGAACCGCGTGCCCCCGTGCGAGGTCCCTTCGGTGCAGCCTTCTTGCGTGCATCCCGCTTCAGCTGCTTGCGTTCCTGCTTGTCTTCCACCTTCTTTGTGTTCGCCATGCTTCTCTCTTTCGATTCTTGCCCGGCCGCTCTGCCGCCGGTTTCATTTTCAGCTCAGCAAACAGGATAACAGGCTTCCTTATTCCTGCTGCTGCCCTAGAACCGCTCCAGTTGCGCAAACCGTTCCACCAGCTTCTTCACCCCAAAGCGGGCAAAATGGACCGTCAGCTTGGCATCTTCGCCGTCTCCTTCGCGCATCAGCACGGTCCCTTCCCCATACTTCGCGTGCCGCACGCGGCTCCCCCGCTGCAATCCTGCAGCCCCGGTTGCCGGTGCCACCTCCATCTTCGGCCGCGGCACCTTCGCGCCGGGCATCATCGTCCGGCCGCCAAAGAACTTGGCAATATTGTCCAGCGAATCCTCGGACTGCGCCGGATTTCCCTGCGGTTTCGCCGGGGGAGTCACCACCGTTCCGGTCCAGCGGCTGTTCAATCCTCCGCTGCTGCTCCGCGATGGCGGATACGGCGTCGCCCGCAGGCCCGGACGCCCCTGCATCGGCGGTCTCCCGGCCGCTTCGCCCGCACTTTGATCCTCATCCTCGTAGCGATAATGCCGCTCCCCGGGCTCGCCGTATCGAGCGCCCGGCCAGTCACCCTGTCCTCCGGCACGAGCGCCACCGTTACTGCGCCAGGGCGACCCCAGATCCTCCACCAGCGAGGAGGGAATCTCCTCCAGGAATCGCGACGCAATGGTCTGCTCCGGCATGTCATTGCCATAGCGCCGCCGATACTGGGCCCGACTCATCACCAGCGTATCCATCGCCCGCGTCATGCCCACGTAGCACAGTCTGCGCTCCTCTTCCAGCGCATCCGGATCCTGCAGCGAACGGGAGTGCGGAAACAATCCCTCCTCCATCCCGACCAGAAAGACCAGCGGAAACTCCAATCCCTTGGCCGCATGCAGACTCATCAGCGTCACCCGCGCGTCAGCCTTGAATTGATCCGTATCCGACACCAGCGCCGCATGATCCAGAAACTCCGACAGGGTTTCCCCGCGCTCCTCGGCATCGCGCGCAGCGTTGGCCAACTCCTTCAGGTTTTCAATCCGGCTCACAGCCTCCGGAGTTCCTTCCTCCTCCAGCGCCTTGATATAGCCACTCCGGTCAATCAGAAAGCGGATCAGCTCGGGCAACGTTCCGCGCTCACCCGGAGCACGAAATCCCTCCACTGCTGCCACTTCCGCAGTCGGCGAAGCATCCGCCCCGGAGCCGATCCTGCCCGCTGCGCTTCCCTTCCCGATCCCCGACTCGCTTCTCCCGATCCTCGACTCGCTTCGGCTGCGTCGCGCACTGCTTTGCGCAAACGGCGACAGACTCGCGACATCGAACAGCAGGGAGGCCTGCGCACTGCCCGTCTGCTCGCTGCCTGCCTGCTCGCTGTCAGAATGCGCACCAAAGTCGAAGGCCGCATCGCCGCCCTGCACGTCCTCCGCAGTCTCCCCATCCATCGCTGCCGCCTGGCCGCCAAAGTCGAAGCCAGTATCGCCTTCCGCCTCGGAGGTTGCACTCAGCTCCGTATCCGTACCCGCCAGATCCGCCTCCAGCCGTGCGGCAAAATCCGGCTGCAGAATCGCCTGGGCATCCTCCACCAGTCGTCGAAATCCCTGCAGGGCCACCGTGGCTCGCGCCGGAACCAGCTGCCGGGCAATGGCCTGCTTCATGGCCTCCCAGGTGGAGATGCCCGTCTCCAGTGCCAGTCGCTCCAGTGCCTCCAGCGTCGTCTTGCCAATGCCACGCGCCGGGGTATTGATCACGCGCTGCAAGGCAATCGAATCATTCGGATTCTGCACCAGCTTCAGGTAGCTCAGCATGTCCCGGATCTCGGCCCGTTCATAGAAGCTGAATCCGCCCACCATCGTGTACTGGATGCCGTAGCGGCGAAGCGCCTCTTCCACCAGTCGCGATTGGGAGTTCGTCCGGTAGAGCACCGCGCAACGACCTGTGCCGCCCTCGCCATCCCGCTCCGACTCGCGCAGATACCGATTCACGCGGTCTGCCACAAACAGGGCCTCATTTTCCCCATCCGGAGCCTCGTAGTAGCCAATCAGCGAACCGCCCTCGCGCTCGGTCCAAAGCTTCTTGCCCTTGCGCTGGGCATTGTTCGCCACCACGGCGCCGGCCGCCTCCAGAATCACCTGGGTCGAACGGTAATTCTGCTCCAGTCGGATGATCTTCGCATCTGGAAAATCCTTTTCAAACTCCAGAATGTTCCGAATATCGGCGCCGCGCCAGCTATAGATCGACTGGTCTTCATCGCCCACGGCGCAAACGTTGTGCCGCTCCCCTGCCAGCAGCTTCATCAGCTCGTACTGCGGCCGGTTGGTGTCCTGATACTCGTCCACCAGCAGGTAGCGGTACCGCCGCTGATATCGCTCGCGTACCTCGCTGGAAGCCTTCAGCATCCGCACCGTCTCCAGCAGCAGATCATCAAAATCAAGCGCGTTGTTTTTCTTCAGTTCCGCCTTGTAACTGGCGTAGATATGCGCGATCCGCTCCGATCCCGGATCCGACGAACCCAGGTAATACTCCTCCGGATCGATCATGTGGCTCTTGGCCCAGGAGATTTTTCCCAGCACCGTTCGCGGTGTCAACTGCTTGGTATCCAACCCGAGCCGCTTCATGATGCTCTTCACAATCGCCTGCTGGTCGCTCTCATCGTAGATGGCAAAGCTTCGGGTCAGTCCCGCCTCCGGACCTGTACCAATCCGAAGCGACTCAATATCCCGCCGCAGCATGCGCACACACAGCGAATGGAAGGTGGCAATCGTCGGCTTGCTCAGCGATCCCCGCTCCAGCAGCCGGTCCACGCGCTCCTCCATCTCGCGCGCAGCCTTGTTTGTAAAGGTCACCGCAAGAATCGCATCCGGAGCCACTCCCTTTTCCTCAATCAGCCAGGCAATCCGGTGCGTAATCACACGCGTCTTGCCCGATCCGGCTCCGGCCAGAATCAGCAGCGGTCCTTCGGTCGTTTCCACCGCCGCTCGCTGCTCCACATTCAGCTTGTTGATCCGCTCCTGCAATGCCTTGCGCCCTTGTCCTTTCCCGAATGCTCCCGGTCCCAGTGTATCGTCCCGTGGATTTCCGGTTTTCCTCTCCCAGGCATCCCGCGCAGGCAGCCCGGGCATCGCGGCGGCACGGCCTCTTCCCGGACAGATTCCTGTAATCTGATCGCAGCCATGTCGGATACCCCACTTCCCACATCCTCCTCCCCGTCGTCCAGCTTTCGCGTCGTTGTCTATTGCGCCTCCGCCCCGGGGCACCATCCGGATTACATGCAGGCAGCCCGCGAGTTGGGTGCCCTGCTTGCCACGGAGGGATTCGGCCTCGTCTACGGCGGAGCCAGCATTGGCCTGATGGGTGCCGTGGCCGATGGCGCACTTGCCGAAGGCGGCGAAGTCATCGGCGTTCTGCCCTCCGTGCTGGCCGACCGCGAGATTGCCCACTCCCTGCTGGTCCGCATGCAAAACCTGCACTACACCGACACCATGCACGAGCGAAAGGCCAGAATGCTTGAGCTTTCCGACGCCGTTCTCGCCCTGCCAGGCGGCTTTGGCACACTCGACGAGCTCATGGAAGCGCTCACCTGGCTGCAGCTTGGCATTCACGCCAAGCCCTGCATTCTCGTCAACCTGCTCGGGTATTATGATGGGTTGCTGGCTTTTCTGGATCGCGCCGTCCTCGAAGGATTCCTCAAATCCGAAAATCGCGCGCGCATCCTCGTCGCCAGAGACACCCGGCACGCAATCCAGATCCTTCGGGAGTG
>JAJZGG010000034.1:0-18009 GCA_021804965.1 Acidobacteriota bacterium | reverse complement strand
CTCATGAATCTTCGTTCTCTTTCCGTCCTGCTTCTTGCCGTACTCACCGCAACCACCGTATCCGCACAAGTATCCGCACAGGGATCCGCACAGGCCCCGGCAGTTCCAACCGATCGCCCCATCCGTGTTGCCGTCGTTGGCCTTGTCCATGACCATGCCCTGGGACTGTTCGGCGCACTTGCCCGCAACCACCACGCCACCCTGGTCGGCATCGCCGAGCCGGACAAGAATCTGGTTTCCCTCTACTCGCAGCGATTTCACCTCGCCGGCACGCTTTTCTACCCGGACGAGGCGCGCATGATCGAGGCCACCCATCCGGATGCAATCCTGGTCTATACCTCGATTGCCGACCACCGCAAGGCAATCGAAGTGGCAGCCCGACACCACGTTCCCGCAGCCATGGTGGAAAAGCCGCTTTCCACCACCATGGAGGATGCTCTGGCCATTCGCCGCCTCGCGCATGAGGATCATATCCGCGTCCTGGTCAACTACGAGACCACCTGGTATGCCAGCAATGCCGAAGCGCTGCACGAAGTGAACAACGGCACGCTCGGCACCATCCGCCGCGTGGTCGTCCACGATGGCCACGAAGGCCCCAAGGAAATCGGCGTCAGCCACACCTTTCTCAGCTGGCTCACCGACCCCAAACAGGCAGGCGCCGGAGCCATGTTTGACTTCGGCTGCTACGGCGCAGATCTGATGACGCTCATCATGCACGGCCAGACTCCGGAAAGCGTGACCGCCGTCGCCATGACCGACAAGCCCAAGCTCTATCCCAACGTGGACGATGACGCCACCATCATCGTCCGCTACAAGGGCGCGCAGGCCGTCCTGCAGCCCTCCTGGACCTGGAGCTTTGCCCGCAAGGACATGGAAGTCTACGGTACCGACGGCTATCTCATCACCGAGGCTGACAATCGCGTGCGCACCCGCTACAAGGGACAGCTCTCCGAGCAGGAGCATGAAGCTCCCCGCCTGGTGGCCAACCAGCAGAACTCGCTCGATTACCTGGCTGCGGTGCTTCACGGCGAGCTTGACCCCGGCCACGACCTGTCCTCGCTGCCCACAAACCTGATCGTCATGCAAATTCTCACGGCAGCTCGGGAGTCCGCCCGCACTGGCCGAACCATCCCGCTCACACCGCTCCCAACGCTCTAGTTACGCGTCCAAACCAACAGGGCACCCTTGCAGCCACTGCGCGAAGGAACACTCCCCTGAACCCAATCATGGACCCCATCATGGACTTGAACACGGACTCGAACACTTCGCTTCAGGAGCAACTCGACAGCATCACCGCAAACACCCGCACCCTGGTGCCAGCCGAACGGCTGGCCATCGGGGAACGTGCCATCGCTGAACTGTTTGCCACCGGCATCGAAGATCGCATCCTGGCCGTCGGCGCACAGGCCCCGGAGTTCGCCCTGCCCGATGCCGCAGGACGCATCCAGCGCAGCCGGGATCTGCTGGCGCTCGGACCGCTGATCCTCACCTTCTTTCGCGGCCGCTGGTGTCCCTACTGCATGACCGAGCTGGAAACCTGGCGCAACCTCTACGGACAGATTCGCTCAGCCGGGGCGTTCTTCGTCGCCATCAGCCCACAAACCCAGCGCCAATCCGACTTCACGCTCCAGCAGCATGGTCTGCCCTTTCCGCTGCTCCACGATGCCGGCTCCGCTCTGGCAGCGCAATTCGGTCTGGTTTACACCATTCCCGACTACCACCAGCAGTACCTGCGCTCCATCCTCGTCAATCTCCCGTTCCTCAACGGAGAAGCCTCCTGGACGCTGCCCATGCCAGCCACCTTCCTGGTCGACACCAGCGGCACCATCCGCTTTGCCGAGGCACATGCCGACTTCCGGGTCCGGCCGGAACCCTCCGCTGTCCTGAAGGCGCTCTTCGCACACACCCTTCGCTGATCGGCTCCAGTCAATCGGTTCCGGCCAAACGGTTCCGGCCAAACGGTTCCGGCCAACGGCTTTGCCAAGGCTCGGAAAACAGCAGTGAGCCGCACACAACCTTCGCCGCAGCGCCTGCGTCTGAGCGATAATCAGGGTGGCGCCAACCACGCCGCCATTTTGCAAGGAGCTGTCTCAGAATCATGAAAAAACTGGCTGTCGTCCTCGCACTGCTCTTCGCCTTCACCACCGCATCCTTTGCCGACATCGTGGTGCTCCACGATGGCCGCAGCTACTCCGGAACCTTCTCCGGAGCTCCGGGCGGCAAGCTCGTTTTCAAGGATATGCAGGGCATTCAGTACACCTTTCCCATGGCTCAGGTGCAGTCCATCGTCTTTTCCAACCTCGCCGACCACATCACCCTGCGCAGTGGCCATGCCTATAAAGGACAGCTCATCGGCATCACCAAGCTGCCCTTCAATGGAGAAAATGGCATCTCCTACGTCTTCCCGCTTTCTGACGTCACCACCATCATCTTTGCCGAGCAGGCTTCGCCTTCTTCGCCCATGACCACCGCCAACATGGGCCCCGCCGGAGCCATGGGTAGCGCAGCCGGAGCCATGGGCAGTGCCGCTGCAGCCATGAACAATGGCGCCACGGCAGGCTACGGACGACACGCCGCCACCACCCGCAACTCGATCATCATCCCCTCCGGCACGCCGATTGAGGTCCGCACCGACGCGCCCATCGACACCACCAAGGACACCGCCGGCATACAGTACGACGCCACCATCCAGAACAACGTCCGGGACAGCATGGGCGCCATCAGCATTCCGGCTGGAACACGCGCCAAGCTCCAGGTTGTCGATGCCTCCCAGGGTGGCATCCACGGCCAGGCCTACGCCCTTGACCTCTACTCCATTCAGGTCAACGGCACCACCTATCTGGTGGACTCCAGCTCTGTGGGAGGCCAGGAAGGCCTGGGCATGAACAAGCGTACGGCACTGTTTGGCGGCGGCGGCCTGGCCCTCGGCTCGCTGCTCGGCGCAGCCTTTGGCGGAGGTCGTGGTGCTGCCATCGGCGCTCTTGCCGGCGGACTCGGCGGTCTGGGTGCCCAGGTGCTTACCCACGGCAAAACCGTCAAGGTTCCGGCGGAAACCATCCTCAGCTTCCAGCTGCAGCGGACACTCGTCCTGCATCCCTGATCCAGCAGTGGCGGCGCGGCTTCGGCACGCGCCGCCACTGCATCCTGACCGCCTCACCCTCCCGCATGCACACAGCCACGCCAGCCGCCGCTCCACTGCTTTCCATACGCGACCTGCACATCCGCTTCGGCACAGTTGAGGCCGTTCGCGGAGTCTCTCTGGATTTGGCTCCGGGCGAGGTCCTTGGACTGGTCGGCGAGTCCGGCTCCGGCAAAAGCGCAACCGCGCTGGCCGTCATGGGACTGCACTCCTCCGCCGTGCAGATCACCGGCTCCATACTCTTTCAGGGGCAGCAGATCCTCGGCATGTCTCCGCAGGCTCTGCGCACGCTGCGCGGCCGCCGGTTCTCCATGATTTTTCAGGAGCCGATGACCGCGCTCAATCCCGTCATGACCATCGGAGCCCAACTGGCCGAGGCAATCGCCGCCCATCAGCCAAAACTCTCCCGCAAGGAACGGCTCAGCCGCTCGCTGGCTGCCCTGGAATCCGTAGCCATCCCCAATCCCGCCACGCGGTTGTCAGACTATCCCCATCAGTTTTCCGGCGGGCAGCGCCAGCGGATTCTCATCGCCATGGCACTGGTCCATCAGCCCGCGCTGCTGCTGGCCGACGAACCCACCACCGCACTCGATGTCACTGTCCAGGCGCAGATTCTTTCCCTGCTGGCCGAACGCCAGCGCGCCTGCGGACTGGCCATGCTCTTCACCAGCCATGACCTCGCCGTCATCCGCCAGGTGGCCACGCGCGTCGCCGTCATGCGTCACGGCCAGATTCTGGAAACCGGCCCGGTCGCCGAAGTCTTCGCCCACCCCCGGCATCCGTATACGCAGCAACTGCTGCGCGCCGTGCCCACCATGACCACCGACCGCACCCGCCCGCTCGCCACCGTCTGATCCGCAATCCAGCGCACGGCTCAGAACTTCAGAAACGCAGGAACCAGAAACGCCAGACCGCCCAGCCCCATCAGCAACACAAAATAGAGCCGAAATCCCACATAGCTCACGCTCAGCAGATTTGCGGACTCCGTCTCGGAATTGCTCTCCGCCAGTGCCCCGCGCACACTCTTGAATAGCAGATAGGCGTAATAGCCGCCGAGCAAAGGAAATATCAGCCCCAGCGCCATCGAGATGCTGATCGTCTCCATACTCACGCTCTTCAAGTAAGCGTAGCTGCCCAACTTTGCCAGTCCGGTCAGGCAGAACAGATTCCCGCAGGCAATCAGTAGTCGATGCCGCGAAAACGGATTTCCACTCGTCAGGGACTGCATCCAAGCCTGTTGCACTTCTTTTCTCTTCACCGGAAAAATGCTGACTTGTATAGCTTCCTCCTCGCTCGTCCCGACATGAAAATCCACACTCTCAAGAGTCGGGTTGTAGATAATACGTCTCATAAAGCGGGTCAGCTCAACCCGTGCAATACGTTCCCGGATCGATCCTCAATTCCTGATCTGCCAGTAATTCAATACAACTTGCAGCATGATCAGAATGGCGGTAAATCCGATCAATCTTGGTAAGAGCACCTTCAGGGTTCGCGGACGGGCATCCGTTCGCGTCTTGCCAACCCTGAAAGCTGAGGGGGGAACCAGGAGTAAAAAGGCTAACAACAGAGTTACCGCAAGAAACACAAACTGCCAGCGACTCTCCACCGATGCCAAACTCTGATGCGCCGGCCAGTTGGAACAAAAAATATCTCCGTAAGCCACTAGGAGCAAAAGACCGACAGTGATTCTCTCTGCGGGCTTGTTTCGCACCCTGGTAATCTCCGGATTCTCTTTATACTTGCGGCCATTCCACAACATCACCATCCAGAGCAATAAGAACAGTGCAAAGATCACTCCGGCAATCCCCCTTGACACCGCAGCAGAGAGGTAATGCCGCGCACTGATCCCTGCCAACTCTGCCATCCCTGCGAACATACCAAGGATGCTCGGATAAAAGACAAACATCGCGGTCTTTGTCTTCATCGTCGTTCCTCCTCTCGCTTACGGATTAAAAAGTAGTCTATTAGCACCCAGCATAGCCGACAAGAAGCACTTCAGGAATCGAAATTCCAGTCAATCCAGTAACGTTTCTCACGCATTCTTATCGTCCAAACATCGCAATCGCGAAGTTTGAAAATAAAGCAATCAGCACCATGCCACCGAAACCCAGAACTGCCACCTTCCGCGTTTTGTCATCGCACTCAATGTCCAAGTATGGCCACAGCCTGGCAATGAAAACACCCAGCACCATAGCTTCGATGACCACCCAGATCATGGAATGCCATTGCTTCAGGATTACCAGTCGCTTGACAGCACCAAAAACAGAGCTGGAAACGATCAGAATCATCCCATAACGGATCATGCGAATCTGCGTGCGCTGCCTCTTGCTCTCCGTCTCGTCCACTGTCTTCTCCTCGCAATCACATCCATTTGGAGGGAACCACGGCCTTCGTACTGCACGGAGGATGCCTGGGAGCCGAGTCATTTCCTTCACCCGAGGAATCGATGCTGCCATTCTGCCATTGTGTCTCCTTCCGGTCAATCGCCGCAGACCTGTCCCGCTGCGTCACAACGGGAGTCCCTTCCCGAGCGGCAACCGTTGGCGCACAAGCATCCTCATGCCACCCCTGCGCTACACTCAATGCAGCATGGTCTTCGTACTCGACAATTACGATTCCTTCACCTACAACCTCGTCCAGTACCTCGGCGAACTCGGTGCCCCCATGGTCATCCGCCGCAACGACGAGATCACCGTCGATGCCGTCGAAGCGATGGCACCGGATCGCATCCTGCTCTCACCCGGGCCCTGCACACCGCAGGATGCCGGAATCCTGATTCCGCTCATCCAGCGCATGGCCGGCCGCGCACCCATCTTTGGTGTCTGCCTCGGCCACCAGGCCATCGGGGCCGCCTTTGGAGCCAGCGTTGTTCGCGCCTCCGAGCTCAAGCACGGCAAGACCAGCCCCATCACCCATGACGGCAAGGGCATCTTCGCCGGGTTGCCTTCCCCGCTCACCTGCACCCGCTACCACTCTCTGGTGGTGGAGGAATCCACACTCCCCGAGCAGCTGCAAGCCACGGCACACACGCCCGACTCCAGCGGCAAACCGATCCTCATGGGCCTGCGCCACCGCACCCTGCCGATTGAAGGAGTGCAATTCCATCCGGAAAGCGTGCTCACCGAGGGTGGCCGTCAAATGATCCGCAACTTCCTCGCCCTCTAGGCCATGCGCACCGCACATTCCTCCGCCAGCCATCCGACGCGCCGCCACGGCCGCCAGAGCGGCGCATTCCGGGTGGCAGCAGCGCTTTCGGTGCTCGTTGGTCTGTGTGGATTCGGACAATCACCGGCCGCAACGCCGCAGATCCCGCCTGCACAGGGCTCGCTTATGCAGGGCCCGCTTGCGCAGGAGAAATCTGCGCCGATTGCCTTCGTCAAAATGGACCCGTCCTCCGGGCTCACCCTGTCCGGCTCGCTGACCATCTCCGGCACGCATGCTTCCATTGGCTCCAGCGGATCGGTGACCGTCGGCTCACGCACCGCGCGGCTTACCCTCCCTGGACGCGGCCAGCTCCGCCTCTGCGCCACCACCCAGGCCACCTTGACCATGGACCCGGTCCACGCCGCCAGCGACCACTCCGGCCTCATGATCTCGCTCCAGCACGGCGCGCTGGAGACCGACTTCCGCACCGGCAGCGACTCCGACGTCATCCTCACACCGGACTTCCGCATTCTCATCAGCGGCCCCGGCAAATCCGCCGTCCAGGTCCGTCTCGGTGAACACGGGGATACCTGCGTCGACAATCCCGGCAAAAATCCGCCCTATGTGACAGTTTCCAGTCTCTTTACCGGGGCAGCCTACCGGGTGCGCTCCCAGCAGCGCGTCCTTTTCCAGCACGGCTCCATCGCAGAGGTGGTCGATAACGAATCCGAGTCCTGCGGCTGTCCGGCGTCCCCCACGCGCACGCTCGGCAACAATGCCTTTCCCGTCGCACAGTCCGCCGGACTGGCACCGTTGCCTGCTCCACCGCCCAATGCCACGGTTCCCGGCGTCGTCCACGCAGAGGCTACCGCATCGCTCAGCTACAGCGGCACCTCCAGCGCCACCGCAGCCGCGCTCCATCCCTCGGCAGTCAACCCTCCGCAGGCAGATGCCGCAACGGCATCGGCAGCGCCGGCCGCATCCGCCAAATCGGCCTCCAAGCCAACGCGGCAGAAACCCGGAGTTCTGCGCCGGATCGGTCATTTCTTTCATCATTGGTTCCGGCGCAGCTAGGTCTTGGCGCAGCCAGGTCTTGCGCCGAATCCGATCCGGATCGCGGTCGCCTGCTTCCCGTCCGTCGCAATGCCGTAATCCACACAGGCCAAGCCAGCTCAAGCCACAGCCAGCTGCGACCCCGAGCTTGCCGCCGAACCCAGGCCGGAAAGAACGCCCAGCATTCCATCCGCACCATTGCCTGCCGCCGGAGTCTGCAGAATGCTGTCCAATTCCTGCATCCACCGGGACAGAGTCGCATTGTCGCCCGAAAGGCTGCTGGCGGCACTGGTGTTTTCCGGCGTCCTGCCGATAAGCAATGCAGGAGAGATCGTCGATGCACTGGTCGACCCCGCTGTGCTCGTGTCGGTTCCGGAGTTGCTGCTGCTCAAACCATTGGCATTGCCGTCCAGAGCACTCACCAGCGCCGCAAAACTCGGCGAGGTCAGCACCCGGCTCAGATTAAGCGCAGGATTGGCCACAATACTGTCCAGTGTCGCCTGCACGCTGGCAATCACCGGCGTCAGGTTTCCACTGAACGCGTTCTGACCGTTGCCGGTCAAACTGTTCTGGCTGCCCACCAGCGCATTCGTTGTCTGCGCCGACTGACTGCCGCTTGCACTGGCTTCCAGGCTGCTCCAGATCGTTGAGCCCCCGGTTGCACTCGGATTGCTTCCCACTACGATGGACATCGTCCACCTCCTCGCCACGTTGCCGCGCGGAGTTTCTGTCCAGCCGTCCTTCCCTCGCCGGAACGACCCATCGGAATCAGATCCCGACGACCGTCCAGGGAAAACAACGCCACTCCCAGTCGCGCCGTTCCCGCTTGCGCCTCCCGGACACGGACCAGACTCTCTCAGAGTCCTGCGAAGTCGAGTTTTCCACAAGAGTCCGGAGCGCTCTTTGTTCGGGTCATCGTTTCAAAATGAGTCATGCCGCAGGGGATGTTTCAAAACGGAGCACCCGCCGCTCAGCCCTCGCGCGCCTGCTCCACGGCACGCAGCACGGCCTGAGCCTTGTTCAGGCATTCGGCGTGCTCGGCCTCCGGCACCGAGTCGGCCACAATTCCGGCTCCAGCCTGAATGCTGGCCTTGCCGTCCTGCGCCACCAGCGTGCGAATCGCGATGCAGCTATCCAGATTGCCGCTGAAATCCGCATACAGGATCGCTCCACCGTAGACCCCGCGTCGGGCCGGCTCCAGCTCTTCGATAATTTCCATCGCCCGCACTTTGGGTGCTCCCGACAGTGTTCCCGCCGGGAAGCAGGCACGCAGCGCATCCACCGCCGTCAAGCCCTCGCGCAGCTTTCCGCTCAACGTGCTTACCATGTGCATCACGTGGCTGTAGCGCTCCACAAACATCAGCCGGTCCACGGTCACACTTCCAAACTCGCTCACCCGGCCCACATCATTCCGTCCCAGGTCCACCAGCATCACGTGCTCGCTACGCTCTTTTTCATCGGCCATCATCTCGGCCTCCAGCGCTGCATCCTCCTGGGCATCGTCGGACCGGCGTCGGGTTCCGGCAATCGGCCTGTACTCCACCCGACCATCCTGCACCCTCACCAGCAGCTCCGGCGACGAGCCGGCAATCTCAATCGCCCCACTGGCCTTGCCCTGCTTGCCGCCTGTCTTCGCCTTTCGCGCAGCAGCTTCAGGCTGCAACCGCAGAAAGTAGAGATACGGAGACGGATTGACCATGCGCAAGGCACGATAGACCGCGAAGGGATCCACCTCCGGCTCCAGATCAAACCGCTGGGAATACACGGCCTGGAAGATGTCTCCGGCGCGGATATACTCGCGAATCCGCTCCACCCCGGCCATATACTCCTGCTTCCGCGTCCGATGGCGGATTTTCAGCCGTCCGGCGGCAGCCTTCGGACGAGGCAGCCTGGGCAGCGGACGCGCCAGTCTGCGCTCCAGCCGCTGCAGTCGCTTGCCGGCTTTTTCCCACGCCTCTGCCGGTGTGGTCAGGGTCACATCCGCCGTCACCACCAGCAGGATCTCGCGCCGCACATGATCAAACGCCAGCACCTCGTCAAAGAACAGCAGGCAGGCATCCGGAACCTTCAGCTCATCGGCTGCCAACTCCGGCAGTTTCTCCACGCGCCGCACCGCATCGTAGCTGAAGAAGCCCACGGCTCCGGCAGTGAATGGAGGCAGTTCCGGCAGTCTGGCCGGGCTGTGGCCGCTCAGCGCCTCGCGCAGGATGGCGAACACATCTCCGGTCCGCTGCACTGTGCGCCGACCTTCGGTAATCGTCACCGACTCTCCGCGGGCAACAATCCGCTTGTACGGGTTCAATCCGATGAAGGTATACCGGCCCACCTGCTGCCCGTTCTCCACCGACTCCAGCAGAAAACACTCCGGCTCATCCCAGGCCACGCGCAAAAACGCCGAAACCGGCGTCTCCAGATCAGCCTTCAGCCTGCGGTAGACCGGCACCAGCGTATGCTCCTTCGCCAGGGCCAGAAACTCTTTTCTTCCGGGATTGTTCTTCTCTGCCTGCTTCATCACTTGCCCAGTCTAACCGCTTCGCCGCCGTTGCCGTCCATCCTGTATTTCTTCCACTCAACGCGACCGCTTTCACACCAGAAAAAACAGACCCCTGCGCGCCAGAACAGCAGCGGCAAGGGTCTGTTCAAAAATGACAGCTTTTACGCCTGCCTCACCTGCTCGGCAATCCATGCGTAGGTCTTTTCCATCCCGGCACGGAGCGTCTGCGTCGGCTGCCAGCCCAGCTTCTCCAGAATCAGCCGATTGTCCGAGGTCCGGCCGCGAACGCCCTGCGGACCGGGGATATGCTTCTTCGCAAGCTTCTTGCCGGCAATCTCCATGGCCATGGCCGCCAATCCGTTGATCGTGACCATCTCCTCGGAGCCGATATTGACCGGGCCGGCGAAATCGGACTCCATCAAACGCCGCACACCCTCCACGCATTCATCCACATAGAGGAAGGTTCGCGTCTGTTCGCCATCGCCCCAGATTTCCATCTCGCTGCCGTCGGCAGCCTCGGCCACCTTGCGACAGATCGCCGCCGGTGCCTTTTCGCGGCCTCCGCGCCAGGTTCCCTCCGGTCCGAAGATATTGTGGAAGCGCGCCACATGGACCTCGATCCCGTAGTTGCGTGCGTAGGCAAAGTAGAGCCGCTCGCTGAAGAGCTTTTCCCAGCCGTACTCGCTGTCCGGTGCCGCCGGATATGCGGACTCCTCGCTGCAGATCGGATTGTTCGGATCCAGCTGATTCCGTTCC
The DNA here is from genome assembly GCA_021804965.1 of Acidobacteriota bacterium. Taxonomy (GTDB): domain Bacteria; phylum Acidobacteriota; class Terriglobia; order Terriglobales; family Acidobacteriaceae; genus Acidicapsa. The sequence continues at coordinate 7,423 of JAJZGG010000034.1, read as the reverse complement.
GGATAAATGCAGGCCGAAGAGGAGTAGAAAAACTTCTTCACTCCCGCCAGCCGACCGGCTTCCAGAATGTTCAGGTTGATTGTGGCTGAGTTATGCAGAACCGCTGCATCGTGTTCTCCGGTAAAGATATATCCAGCGCCGCCCATATCGGCAGCCAGCTGATACACCTCGTCGATGCCCTCCACCACACGTGCTGCCACGGCCTGATCCCGGAGATCACCGACCACAAAATCATGGCATGCTGTCGGAGAAAATTCAGGCGACTTCAGGTCCGCTCCGCGTACCCAGTTGCCTTCCGCAGCCAGTCTTCGGGCAAGATGCGAACCGATAAAACCGCCCGCTCCAGCCACCAGTACCCGTTTTTGCTTTGTCATGTAATCAGTCTACCAACGCTTCGTTGCAACGATGTAACGAATTTGCCGCTCCCGACCCTCATACCCATGCCTTTGGTACTCATCCTTTCGATTCGATTCGGCTACATCGAAAGCTTGAGCACCTGTCCTGCGCTCCTGAGACCGGAAATCCCGCCCGGCTTCCCCTGTCTGTCCAGCCATTGCTTTTCCGGATACTGACCCAGTTGACGACAGACTCACGACCGGCCTAGACTCGATTTCGTTTGGTCTGGAGCAGCCGGTTCCCAGCCAGACCGCCCTGTCGGCTTCGGCCCTTCACAGCGGGCGAAGGATGTTTTCCGAACCGGATCGACCGTCGCCGTTCTGGCGGCTATCGTGCGCCTTAGTTTTCGCCGATAGGCCCCTCAGGCGGCTGGCGTGCGCGGGCCAGGAATCGATCCCGCCCGGCGCTGCACACTGGAGAATCTTTGTATGGCTTCGACCATCACCCTCGAACAGGAAACCAATCCCTGGGAGGCGCAGTCGGCACGTTTTGACTTTGCCGCTCGCAAGCTCAACCTTGACCCCGGCCTCTGGAAGGTACTCAGCTCGCCATCCCGCGAAATCATCGTTCACTTCCCCGTCACCATGGATGACGGGCGCATCGAACTCTTCACCGGTTACCGCGTGCAACATTCCATTGCCCGCGGCCCCGGAAAAGGTGGCATTCGCTATGCGCCCGATGTCACCCTCGATGAGGTCCGCGCCCTGGCCAGCTGGATGACCTGGAAGTGTGCCGTTGTAAACATCCCCTTTGGTGGCGCCAAGGGCGGCGTCATCTGCGACCCGCGCAAAATGTCCAGCGGCGAGGTGGAACGCCTCACCCGGCGCTACACGTCGGAGATCATCGAGTTCATTGGGCCGGAGAAGGACGTTCCCGCACCCGACGTGAACACCAATGAGCAGACCATGGCCTGGATCATGGACACCTATTCCATGCACATGCGCCAGACCGTGACCAGCGTCGTCACCGGGAAGCCGCTCAATATTGGCGGCTCGCGCGGACGCAAGGAAGCCACCGGGCGCGGCGTCATGGTCATGTGTGACAAGAGCCTGAGCTACCTGAAAATGAAGCCGGAAAACTGCCGGGTCATCGTGCAGGGCTTCGGCAACGTAGGCTCCAACTCCGCCCGCCTGCTCGCACTCAAGGGCTATCGCATCATCGGAATCGCTGAATACGACGGCGGCCTGTACAACGCTGCCGGCATCGATATTGGCAAGCTCCTCGAGCATCGCGAGCGCAACGGCTCCATCCACGGATTCAAAGGTGCCGAAGCCATCGACTCCGCCCAGCTGCTGGAGACGGAAACCGACATTCTCATCCCTGCAGCCACGGAGAATGTCGTCACCAGCCGCAATGCCGAGCGCATTCGCACCCGCATCCTGGTGGAAGGCGCCAACGGACCCACGACCGCGGTCGCCGATGAAATCCTGGCAGAAAAAGGCGTCTTCATCGTGCCGGACATTCTGGCCAACTCCGGCGGCGTCACTGCCAGCTACTTTGAGTGGGTGCAGGATCGCATGGGCTACTTCTGGAATGAAGCCACGGTCATCGAACGGCTCGAGGAGATCCTCAGCAACAGCTTCGATGACGTGCTTCGCTACGCGGAAACCCATGGCGTCAACAATCGCATCGCCGCCTACATGCTGGCCATTGATCGCGTCGCCTTCACCATCAAGCAGCGCGGCATCTACGCCTGAATCCACCTGTTTTTCCTCGCAACCCGAACTCCGGCGCAGTGCCAACTGCCCGGAGTTTTTCTTTACGTCCGAAAGGGAAACGGGACCTGTCCAGGCTGATCCTTCATTCCGCGTTCGAAGTGTCCTCGGCAGGCTCGAGTCCAAAACCGGCAAAAAACCACCTGTACATCCTTCCCACCGGGGTTCGGTCCTGCAAAAAAATCAGGATAGCGGTGAGCAGAATACTCATCAGAACCACGGCATAGGTGGTGTTCTGAATAAAATTCCCGTGCAGGAGTCCATGCTCCTTGGGCAGCGATGCCAGCACGGCAGCCGCCAGCCCTTTGGGCGCCATTGCAGCCATGCGACTGGCATCCTTGCGAGAGGTAGTGCGCGTCACGCCGAAGCGAACCACAGGAATGCGCATCACAAACAGCAGGACGGTTATCGCCAGCCCGAAGAGAATTGTGGACAGATTGCGAAACTGAATCGAAAGGCCGATGTACACGAAGAAGAATGTCTTCAGCAAAAAGACAATCTCGGCGAAGAAGCCTTTCTCGCGACTGTTCAACCCCACCGGCTCCAGCGTGGGAAATCGTTTGGAAAGCATCGTGCCATGCCAGGCCACATTTCCCAGGCCAATCCCGAAAACCAGCGCCGCAATTGCACCACTGTAGCCCAGCAGCTCCGCCAGTCCAAAGATCAGGAACAGAAAGGCCGCCGTCGTAAACATGCCGTTCTGCAGTGTGCGTACCCGGCTCAGCAGGTTTGACCAGAAGATCGATCCCAGTGCGCCCAGCACCCCGGCCAGCAGAAACGATCCCAGAAGTGTTCCGATTATTTTGCCCACTTCCAGATCTCCGGCATGCAGTGCATTCACGAGTGCAAGAGCCAGAACAATCGAAACCACGTCACTGATGGCGGATTCCAGAAACAAAATCGCCGATGCATGCTTGTGCATCTTCAGTTGCGCTGCAATGGGGATCACCACCGCCGGCGAAGTTCCACCCAGGATCGTGCCCAGCAGCACTGCAGATCCCATGCTCAGGTGGGCAAACTTCCAGGCGGCGAAGGCAACCAGCGCCGTCGTCACCAGAAAGTTGAGTACCGACAGCAGGAAGGATCCATGCAGCACCTTGCGAATGGTCCCGAGCTGCAGTTCCGTACCGCTTTCGAAGAGCAGGAAGACAAGAGTCACCGTCGTGAAGACGGGACCGACGCTGCCAAACTGCTCCGGGCGTACCAGGTGGGTTACCGGGCCCAGCAGCAGTCCGATAAGAATCAGTAGCAGAACATCCGGAACGCGCGTCCGAGCGAATATCGCCACAAACAGATGTGCGCCAAACACCAACGCACCGATAAATGCAATCACCATTGCCGGCATGAACCCTCCCAGTCCTCTTTCTCAATGCACTTGAGCGAACATGTCCCCGGTCTGCCCGCAGTTTCTCTGCTTCTTCAGCATATCGTCTGCCTTGCGATTCCTGCCTCCCCGCACGCGGCACCAAGCTTGCATCACTGCGCACTTCCGGTGACGATTTCCGGTGGCGGCGATTCCAGAATGCGAATGATTTCAACTCCATTCCACCCTGTGCTATGCTGCCCTCAATCCTGATCCATCCAACCTGCGCGATTCCGCGCCGGAGGTCCCCATGAAGCGCTGGCTTTCCCTCTTCGTTCTGCTGTTGCCTGGAATCCTGCAGGCGCAGTCGTCGCAATTCCATACTGTTCCTGGCCAGGCACGTTCCATGGTCGTCTCCAAATTCGGCATTGTTTCCACCCCGCAGTTTCTCGCCTCGCAGGCCGGCGCACACATCCTGGAGCAGGGCGGCAATGCGATTGATGCCGCGATTGCCGCCAACGCGGTCATGGGCGTGGTTCAGCCCTACGTCAATGGCATCGGCGGCGACCTGTTCATGCTCTACTTCGACGCAAAGACAGGCAAGCTCTACGGCCTGAACTCCAGCGGATGGACCCCCAAGGCACTCACCATCGAAGCGCTCAAGGATCAGGGCATCTCCTCGATCGATCCCATCGGCGTGAACACGATCGACGTTCCCGGCGCCGTCGCCGGATGGGATGCCATGCGCTCCCGCTTCGGCACCATGCCCTTCAGCAAGCTGCTTGCCCCGGCCATCTACTATGCCTCCAACGGATTTCCGCTCGCCGAGCGCAATGCCCGATACTGGATCGCCAAGCGCCTCATCGACCAGCCCGGCTATCGCCAGACCTATGTCCTCTGGCCCAACCCGCCCCAGCCCGGGGATCTCTTCCGCAATCCTGCCCTGGCCAACTCCCTGCGCCAGATTGCCGCCCGCGGACGCGATGCCTACTACAACGGCCCCATGACGGAAACCATGGTCAACTTCCTCCGTTCGCAGGGCGGACTGCACACGCTGGAAGACTTCCGCGACTTCCAGCCCGAGTGGGTCGAGCCGGTCTCCACCACCTATCACGGCTGGACCATCTACGAGCTGCCGCCCAACGGACAAGGCATCGCAGCCCTGTCCATGCTCAACATCATGGAGCACTTCCCGCTGGCGCAATACGGACACAACTCCGTCAACGCCCTCCACGTCATGATCGAGGCCAAGAAGCTGGCCTATGCCGACATGTATCGCTACGTGGGCGACCCGCGATTCACGCCCATCCCCGTCCAGCAGCTCATCTCCAAGCAGCTGGCCGACCAGCGCGCCCAGCTCATTCACATGGACAAGGCCTCCTGCCAGGTGGTCCCATCGCAGATTGAAACCGAGCTCGACAAGCACGGCAACTCCACCATCTACCTGTCGGCCATCGACAAGGACGGCAACATCGTCTCCCTCATCCAGAGCAACTACGCCGGTTACGGCACCGGCATGGTCGCGCCCGGCCTCGGCTTTTCCTTTCAGAATCGCGGTGCCGGCTTCCAGCTCACGCCCGGCCTGCCCAACTCCCTCGATGGCCACAAGCGCCCGCTGCACACCATCATTCCCGCCTTCATGGAGAAAGGCGATATCCGCATCGGCTTCGGCATCATGGGTGGCTGGAACCAGGCTCAGGCTCACGCCCAGTTTGTCTCCAACATCGTCGACTTCCACATGAACGTTCAATCCGCCCTGGAACAGCCGCGCTTCACCAAGGAAACCTTTGCCGGCTGCGACGTCATGATGGAGGAGACCATCCCGGCCGATGTGCGTGCCGGCCTGGCCGCGCGCGGCCACCAGATTCAGCTTCTCGAGCCGCTGTCGTTCACCGTCGGCCAGGGTGCGGCCGTCGTTCGGGACACCACACGCAAGGTCAACTTCGCCGCCGGCGACCCACGCTCCGACGGCGCTGCCATTCCGCAGGAACCCGCAACTCCGTAACCTCCGAATAGAAAAATCCCACGCAACTGCCGACGGTGGCAGCCTGCAGGAAAGATTCGTGACTCCGTCCGGATTTTCCTCCAGGCTGCTGCCGTCGCTTTTCGTCTGCATGCGCTGCCCGCAACCGCATCGCGACCTTCCCCTCACCCTCTGCGGCACCGGTGCTCAGATTCTCCAGTTGCAAATCGATTAAGTAAAGGAATAGGATTGCGCTGCTTCATGAAATCAAACTGGAGTTCCCGTATGCGCCTGCACCTGCGAAAAACTCTGCTCCTGCCTTCCGTCCTGCTGGGGCTGCTTTGTGTACCCGTCTTCGCCGCTGATTCCGCCCTGTCCATGCACGTCACAGACAGCGGCTACCTCGATGGACCCGGCGTCAGCATCATGCTCTATGACACCCCGTTCAGCCCCGTCTTCTTTGATCAGAAGAACTCCGCCATGCAGATCGTCCTGCACGGCAACCGCATCGCGACCAACGGCAGCCTTCGGCTCTCTGCCACGCCCGAGCAGTGGGATGCGATCCCCACCATTCAGGGCCACCATGCAGACAAGGCGCAGAACCGGCTCACGGCCGATCTTGCCTATCCGGACTATCACCTCACCTACCACGTCATCGTTGCCCCGGAGCCGGGCGGAGTCCGTGTCACCGTCAATCTTGACCAGCCGCTTCCTGCCACCCTTGTCGGCCGCGCTGGCTACAATCTCGAACTGGTACCCACCACCTATCAGGACAAGCCCTACACCATCGACAACCACACCTACGGCATCCTGCCGCGCTACCCGGAGGATCGCATGAAGGTGGCGCCACCCAGCCCCGGCGATCCCAAGCGCGTCTGGTACGTTGAGCAGTGGCATCAGACCGAGGGATACACCGAGCCGCTTCCCATGGCCTCAGGCAACAGCGTCACCCTGGGCGCCAACGATCCGCTCAATCGCATCCGTGTCACCTCTGACAGCGGCCCCATCGGCATCTTCGACGGGCGGGACAAGGCGCAGAACGGCTGGTTTGTCCTGCGCACGCTGGTCCCTGCCGGAAAAACCGCCGACTCCATCGTCTGGCATATTCATCCCAGTTACATCCCCGGCTGGACGCGCCCTCCTGTCATTGCCCACAGCCAGGCCGGATATGCTTCCGCCTTCCAGAAGCAGGCCATTTTCGAGCTCGATCCGCACTTCGATGCTCCCCGCACCGCCAGCCTGCTGCGTCTCGGGCAGGATGGAGCCTATCATGTCGTCTTCTCCGGCCCGGTCAGCGCACCCTCTCCGTGGCTCCGCTATCTCTACTCGAAATTCGACTTCTCCTCCGTCACCCAGCCCGGCCTCTACGTCATTGAATATGCCGGGCAGCGCAGCGACGTCTTCCCCATCGCCAAGAACGTATACGATCACGCCTGGCAAACCACTCTCGACGGCTTTCTCGCCGTGCAGATGGATCACGTCTCCGTGCGCGATGGATACCACGAATGGCATGGCGTGGCCCATCTCGATGATGCCCGCCAGGCTCCGCCCAACACGCCTCACTTCGATGGATACCGCATGGGCGCGGACACCTACTCCCCGTTCAAGCCCGGCGAGCATATCCCCGGACTCAACGTCGGCGGCTGGTACGATGCCGGCGACTACGACAACGACGACTACGGCCAGTACGCTACGCTGCAGAATCTCTCGCTCACCTACGACACCTTTCATCCGAAATGGGATGAGCTGATGGTCAACGAAAAGGCACGCTCGGTTGAAATGCATCGACCGGACGGCGTTCCCGACATCGTCCAGCAGGTGGCTCACGGCGCCCTGCAGCAGCTGGCCCAGATTCATGCCTTCGGTCACCCGATCGGCGGCATCCAGTCCGCATGGCTCACGCAATACACCTTCGTCGGGGATGCTGCCTCGCAAACCGACAACCTGCTCTACGACCCCAAGCTGGGACCCGACGAGCGCAAAGGCGGCTACTCCGGAAAACCCGATGATCGCTGGGCGTGGACCGGCCACACCGTCTTTAATAAA
>JAJZGG010000033.1 GCA_021804965.1 Acidobacteriota bacterium | reverse complement strand
CATTGATCCGCGCAAACTCCTCCGCCGACGGCTCATGCGGGCTGGGAAATCCGGCCGGCCCAAACATCATCAGCACCGGCACCGGACCCTTGGCATCCTCAGGCGTCACCAGCGTCATGTGAATCCGCACCACAATCGCCGGATCGGCCGCGTTGTCCACCTCGCCGATCAGGTCCTTGGCCACCACCGCCCGGAAGCCGATCCGCTCATGATCCACCCCCATCACCCGCCAGTGCACCTGCGGCACATGCGTCGGCACTTCGCCATACACATCCTGCGAGAACGCACGCACCAGCTCCGGCCTGCGCTGGTGCCACCACTGTGCGGCGGTCGTCACCTTCTGCCCATTGTCCATCGTCAGCGGGTCGGGAATCTTCGGATACGGATTCGCCTTCGACTCATCGTAGTTGGCATGGTTCGGCGCATGCTCGTCGCCGCTTGGCCCCGGCCGCAGTGCTTCAATCCCCAACTGCTGCATCATCTGCGCGTGGTCCTGCTCGGCCGTCCAGCCAGCACTGCCGGAACTGCCGCCCGGCTGCTGCGCCCATCCGCTGCCCATCCCCGCTGCCGCCACCGCCACGACGGCCGCTGCCGCCCATCGCTGCCACTCTCCACCTGCCCACACATTCCTTGCCACCAGTCACCTCGCATCTGCTATCGTGTTCCAGAAAAACTTCCCGCCCGGGAAAACCGAATTACTTCTGCGCTCCGGATGGTACATCATGACGAATTCCCATGGAAAATGGTTTCGCTCCCGTCTTCTTTCCGCCCTCCGCCGCGCTGTCGGCCCTGGCCATGCCGTCGTGATTGCCGGTGCCCTCGGCGTCGCTCTGGCCGTCACTTCTGTGTCCGGCCGCGCGCAGACCGAACAGACCGCGCAGGCTGCCCAGGCCGCCCAGACCGCTGCTTCGCAGCACTGGGTCGCCAGCTGGGGCGCCGCCCAGCAGATTCCCGAGCCCCAGAACGCGCTCTCGCCCGACGACCTCGATCACGCCGTCCTCCGCCAGCTCGTCCATCTCTCGCTCGGCGGCAGCCAGTTGCGCCTGCGCCTGTCCAACGCCTTCGGCACCACCCCGCTTCGCATTGACGCCGTCCACGTCGCCCGTGCCATCTCCCCATCCACCTCCGCCATCGACCCGGCCACCGACCGCACCGTCCTCTTCTCCGGCAGCCCATCCGTCACCATTCCCGCCGGTGCCGAGTACGTCTCCGACCCCGTCGCCCTGTCCGTCGCCCCGCTCAGCACCCTCACCGTCACGCTTTCCATCCCCGACGCACCAGCCCGGCAAACCGGCCATCCCGGCTCCCGCGCCACCTCCTACATCGCTCATCTGGTCTCCGCCGCCGCGCCGGAACTGCCCGCCGCCCACACCGTCGAGCACTGGTACTTTCTCTCCGGCGTCGATGTCGCCGCACCGGCCCACGCCGCCGCCATTGTCGCCTTTGGAGACTCCATCACCGACGGCCACGCCTGCACCACCAACGGCAATGACCGCTGGACCGACGATCTGGCCGCCCGCCTGCAGGCCAACCCCGCCACAGGCTCCCTCAGCGTCATCAACACCGGCATCGGCGGCAACCACCTGCTCACCGACGGTCTGGGACCCAATGCGCTGGCCCGCTTCGACCGCGACATCCTCGCCCGTCCCGGCGTCCGCACCGTCCTCGTACTGGAAGCCATCAACGACCTCGGCGCACTCAGCCGCATGCCCAACGCCACCGCCGCCCAGCACGCCGATCTGGTCGCCCGCCTCATCGCCGCCTACCAGCAGATTCTGGACCGTGCCCACGCCGCCGGACTCACCGTCCTCGGCGGCACGCTCACCCCCTGGCTCGGCTCCGACTACTACCACCCCGACGCCGCCAGCGAAGCCGACCGCCAGGCTCTCAACGCCTGGATTCGCACCCCCGGCCACTTCGACGCCGTTCTCGACTTCGACCGCGCCGTCCGCGACCCGGCCAACCCCGGCCACATGCTGCCCGCCTTCGACTCCGGCGACCATCTCCACCCCTCGCCAGCCGGCTACAAGGCCATGGCCGACTCCATCCCGCTCACCCTGCTCGCGCCACCCACCGCACCCTAAGCCCAGGCTGCCGTCCGCACCCAATCCAGAACCCCATAACCACAGCCCCAGTCCGGCTCATCCACAGACCCGCCCTTTGCATCCGGCCAAAATATCCCCGCCGTGATCGGCATCCCGGCAAACTCCCTGCCAAGGAAATTCCCTCTTCGGGACAACTCCGCACCCGGCTCCCGTGTCTTATGAATGCACCGTCATCCTGCAGCAGAGGCATCGCAATCATGGCCCTCCCGTACGACCGCTCGTCCCAGTCCAGCCAGACCCTGCCCCGCGCAGCCCGTCCCGGCCTTTGGCTTGCCACTCTGCTCACCCTCCTGCTTCCCGCCCTGCTCGCCGGCTGCGGCAGCTCCAGCTCCCGCAGCACGCTGCCCACCAATCCCCCCAGCAGCACCCCGCCCACCGCCGGCCAGAAGGGCACCGTCACCATGACCCCGCAGTACATCGCCCTGGCGCCCGGCCAAACCTACCAGTTCCAGGCCAGCACCACCACCCCCGGCAGCAGCTTTGCCTGGTATGTCAACGGCATCCAGGGCGGCAACGCCACCGACGGCACCATCTCCACCACCGGCGTTTACACCGCGCCCACCTCGCTCTCCGTCAGCGGCAACGTCACCGTCACCGCCGCACTGGCCGGCTCCGGCGCGCAGAACTACGCCACCTCCGCCGTCGCCCTGCTCCAGCCTGCCGCCGTCAACTGCCCCAACGTCGTCGGCAACCCCCAGGTCGCCCAATATGCCATGTATCTGCCTGCCCCGGGCACACTCACCGTCCACTTCGGCCAGTCCACCAACTACGACAAGGCCACCTGGGCCGTGCCAGCGCCCACCCCCAACGGCGGCAACACCAGCGTCTACGTCGCCGGCATGCTGGCCAGCTCCACCTACCACATGCAGGCCCAGATCCAGTTCCAGAACGGCGCCACCTTCACCGACGTGGACCACACCTGCAACACCGGCGCACTGCCTTCGCCGATGGCCACCGTCCAGCTCCAGCCCATCAACGGCACGCCTGCGCCCGGCATCCAGCTCTGGAACACCATCCTCCCCTACAACATGACCGACGCCTTCGCCACCGACATCAACGGCAACGTCATCTGGACCTACTCCTTCAAAAACGGCTCCGGCATCGACCTCATCCAGGGCATCCATCCGCTGCCCAACGGCGACTTCCTCACCCTCGTCTCCTATCTTTCCTCGGTCACCTCGAACATCCCCAACGGCACCATCGACGAGGTCCGCGAGATCGATCTCGCCGGCAACACCGTGAAAAGCATCAACATGACCGAGCTGAACCAGAAGCTGGCCACCTCCAACCTCCGCGACGCCAGCGGCAATCTCTACCAGCTCGGCAGCTTCCACCACGACGTCCTCGCCCTGCCCAACGGCCACTGGGTCCTGCTCGCCTCGGAGATCAAAAACTTCCCCTCCCTCAGCGGCTACACCAGCCCCGTCAACGTCATCGGCGACGCCATCGTCGATGTGGACCAGAACCTCAACCCCGACTGGGTCTGGAACACCTTTGACCACCTCGACATCAACCGGCGGCCCATGAACTTCCCCGACTGGACCCACTCCAATGCCATGCTCTACTCGGCCGACGACCACAACCTCCTGCTCTCCATCCGCCACCAGAACTGGATCATCAAAATCAACTTCCTCGACGGCACCGGCTCCGGAGACATCCTCTGGCACCTTGGCGAAGGCGGCGACTTCAAGCTTGAAAACGGCGTCGATCCCACCGACTGGTTCTATGGCCAGCACGGCATGAACTTCTTCACGCCCAACACCACCGGCGACTTTGAAATCGGGCTCATGGACAACGGCATCGACCGCCAGTTCCCCACCGGCTCCGTCTTCTGCACCCCCAACAAGCCCGCCAGCGCCCAGTGCTACTCCACGCTCTCCGTCCTGGAGATCAACGAGTCCAACATGACCGCCACCCTGCGCACCCACTACAACCCCGGCCCCACCTTCTACAGCTACTTCGGCGGCGGTGCGCAACTGCTGAGTAACGGCGACATGCAGGTCGACTTCTGCGCCAAGGTCGGCGGAGCCACCATCCTGGAGCTGGACCCGACCGCCAGCAACATCCTCTGGAACGCCACCACGCCCAACGCCGCCCAGTACCGCGTCCTGCGCGAACCGAGTCTCTACCCCGGCGTCCAGTGGTAGACCCGCAGCGGCCGGCCGCAACCAAACGGCCGACCGCTGCAAGCAATTCGCCGCTGCAAGCAATTCGCCGCAGCGCAGCAATTCGCCGCAGCGCAGCAAATGACCGCAGCATAGCCGGCACCCATGCCATCTCAGGAACATTCGCAGGCCGCAGGCCGCAGCCAGCGCCTCACACCAGCGTCGGCAGGTTGCTCATCCCCTCGGTCCCAAAGACCCGCCGATAGCGGATCAGGTCCGCCGTCGTGCCCGAGGCCTTCGCCGCATTGTCTGAGAGCTTCACCGTCGGCCGTCCGTTCGCTTCGGCCAGCTTGCACACCAGGCTGATCGGATCCAGCGCCGACTCCTTGCCCGTCTCGCCGCGCGGATCGCAATCCCGGAAATCATTCGTCAGCAGCGTTCCCCACCCGGCGCTGAAACGGATGCGCCGCTCCGGCCGCCACTTCTTCGGATCCTGAAAATCCTCCGCCCGCTGGAAATCCCACGCCGTATACGGCGCCTGAATCCGCCCCGCAAACTGCGCATGCAGCGCCAGAATCGTATCCACGTCCAGCCCGTCGGAGGCGATCATCCGCTTGCTCTTCGGGTCGCGTCCCCGCCGCTCCAGCCACGCAATGTACTCCTCGCCGGCCACAAACGGATCCTTGCTGTCGATGCGCTGCCCCGTCCAGTCCGCCACCCAGTCCGGCGCGCCGCGCAGAAACTGCGTCGTCCCATAGGTATCCGGCAGCATCACCAGCAGCTCGCCGTCATACGTCTTCTGCCACAGCTCCAGCAGCGCATACTGCGACGCACGCAGCCCGGCGTCGTCGTCAGCCAGCGCCGCCAGCGCCATCGGCAGCTCGTGCGCATTCGTGCCAATCGCCTCCAGGTCGTGCTTGTATGCCAGATAGGTGTTCGACGTGCCGGTAAACGCATCGCCCAGCCCATCCCGCATCGCCTTCACCACATACTCCTGCCACAGAAAGCTGTGCCGCCGCCGCGTCCCAAAGTCGGCCAGCCGCAGCCCCGGAACCCCGCGCAGCCGTTCCACCTTGCCCCACAGCCGCGCCTTGGCCCGCGCATACAGGATGTCCAGTTCAAACTCGCTCAGCTTGGCCAGCGCCGCCCGCGTCTTCAGCTCGCTCAGGATCGACAGCGCATAGACCTCCCACAGCGTCACCTGCGCCCACGGCCCGGCAAACTCCAGTTGCATCTGCCCGTCGGCAAACCGCAACCCATACTCCGGCAGCTCAAACTCCCGATCCAGCCACTCCAGAAACTGCGGCTCAAAGATTCCCCGCGTCCCATAAAACGTATTGCCCGCCAGCCAGATCATCTCCGACTTGCGAACCCGCAGCCCGCGCACATACTCCAGCTGCATCCGCAGATCGTCCTCGGCTATCTGCTCGGCCAGCCGCACCCAGCTCGTCCGGTTCGTGATCGTGAACCGCACCTCCACCTGGGCAAAGTGCTTCCAGATAAACTGCAGCATCAGCAGCTTGTAGAAATCCGTATCCAGCAGCGAACGCACAATCGGATCCACGCGCCAATTATGGTTATGCGCGCGCTCGGCAAGGTTCACAATCATCCCGGCAGCCTCATCCCATCCAGTCTAACCACCCCGCCCTGTTTCCATCCTGCTTTCTGGATACGCGGAGGTGCCTGGCTGGCTGCCGCCCGGTTATGGCACCGGCGCGCCCAGCGCCTTCAGATACCCCGGATTCGGGTGCGCATGTTCAAACCGCACCACCTCCAGCAGATCCGTGAATGCCGCATCGATATCCGCCTGTGCCGGGCGCGCCGCCACGGCCTTTTCGCTGTCTCCCATCTGGAACTTGTGCGCCGCAAAGGCCACAATCTCGTCCCAGTGCACCGGCCGGTCAAAGCTCACCAGCGCCGACGGCGCATCCATCTTCTTGTACGGCCAGAAGGTCCAGCTGATCTGGTTCTTGTCCAGCAGCTCGCGGAACTGCTGAACCCACGCGTCCTTGTTCTCGCCCGACTCGCTCATCCAGATCGGGACATCGTACTTCGCGCTGAAGTCGATGTAGGCCTGGATCTGCTCCTGCACCGGCGGCATCCAGTACTTGTGAAACGTGTACATCACGTTGCTGTCAAAGGGCTTGCTGAAGACCGTGAAATTCGTATCCCACTGCGCCCCGCCCAGAATCACCACATGGTGCCGGTCCACCGTCCGCACCGCGGCCACAATGCCCCGATAGACCGGCTCCAGCTTCGCGTTGTACTTCTTCAGCCGCGGATAATGCGGAATCGGCTCATTCAGCAGATCGTAGCCCAGCACCGTCGGGTTGTCCCGATAGTGCGCCGCAATCCGCTTCCACATCGCATCCGTCTCCTGCTGGCACTCCGGCGAGTCATAGAGCCACGGATACCCGTAGCTGTCGTCGATATTGGCCCCATTCTGCCCGCATGGTGCCGCATGCATATCCAGCACCACATACAGATGGTCAGCCTGCGCCCAGCCGATCACCGGGTCCAGCAGCGCAAACCCCTCGTCATTGCCCGGCGTAAAAAACCGGTAGTGGAAGGGAATCCGGATCGTGTTGAACCCTTCCCTGGCGATGAAGTCGATATCCGCCTTCGTGATGTACGCCTGCCGGTACTGCTTCCAGAACTGCGCCGATGCCACCGGCCCCATCAGCTCCGTCGTCAGCCCCTCAATCTCCCGAGCCGACTGCGGTCCGCCATCAAAGTGGAACATGTAGCCTTCCTGAATCAGCCAGTTCCCCAGGTTCGTCCCGCGCAGCAGCAGCCGATGCCCGGCCGGATCCACCAAGTTGCGTCCCTCGGCATGCACATACCCGGTCACCTCTGCGCCCGCGCCTGCCCCAGCCATCGCCAGCGCCACCGCCATCACGCCTGCCATCCATCTGCTTCGCATCGTCACTCCCTGTCTGCCTCCACGGCTGCCGCCGGCCCGCGCTCCATACGGAAAAAATCCTGCCCCGTTTTTGGAAGCCTCACCAATCTATCGCATCCGCATCCTCCCCGGCCAACCGCAGGTGGGTAGGCTGGCATGCCTTCCATGCCGTATAGTGAGCGATGCTGGTGCTTCATCCTCCCGGCATTTTGCCGCGGCGCCTCCGCAGCGGGTCTGCCATGCGGCGCACCGGGTCGGGCACAGCCTTCAGGATTCCTCTATGGCCGTCGTCGCATCCTCCATCCTGTCCGCATCTCCCGCAGCTCTGCTGGCTGCGCTTGCGCCTTCGCTCACCCTGGCCGAGCCGGCCACCTTTGCCCTCTGGCAGCGCCTGCTGCTGCTCGCGCTCATCCTCGGCTCCGGCTGGCTCTTCTGGCAGCGCTTTGGCCGGGTCGTCCGCCGCATCCTGGCCGCGCGCAAGGACGCCGACTTCCAGCTCTTCCCCCTCGGTCGCCGCATCTGGGACTTCTTCTGGGAGGTTCTCTGCCAGGCCAAGGTCATCCGCGAGCGTCCCTTGCCCGGCCTGGCCCACGCCTTCGTCTTCTGGAGCTTCCTGGCCTTTGCCCTCGTCACCACCAACCACATCGCCACCGGCTTCGGCCTCGGCTTCCTCGATCCCGCCGGCCTCTTCGGGCGCTTCTATTTCCTGCTGGCCGGCGTCTTCGCCCTGCTTTGCGCCGTCTCCATTGCCGGCCTCTTTGTCCGCCGCTTCTTCGTCCGTCCCATCTGGCTGGCCCACAAGGACAACACCATCTCCGCCGAATCCGGCATCATCGCCGGGCTCATCTTTCTGCTGATGGCCACCTATCTGGCCGCCTACTGGGTGCCCTCCGGCTCCACGGCGGCGCTGGTTCTGTGGTGGCTGCACACCCTCACCCTGCTCAGCTTTCTCCCGCTGGTGCCACACACCAAGCACCTGCATCTCATCCTCAGCCCGCTGACCGTCTTTCTCTCCCGCGGCAGCTTCAGCCGCATCCCGCCCCTGGCCGATGACGACGACTTTGGCCTGGTCACCGGCCGCGACATCACCCAGCTCACCGCGCTCCAGGTCTACTCCTGCGTGGAGTGCGGCCGCTGCACCGAGCACTGCCCGGCCGCCAACACCGGCAAGGAACTCAACCCCCGCGAAATCATCCTCGGCCTTCGCGGCTACCTCAACGAGTACGGCCCCGCCAGCGAGCAGCCCCTGCTGGGCCGCTACAACTCCCAGCAGGCAGCCTTCCAGTGCACCACCTGCGGCAGTTGCGAGTTCCAGTGCCCGGTCGGCATCGAGCACCTGCCCGTCATCGTCGGTCTGCGCCGCGGCGCCGTCAACACCGGCGAGTGGGACGACGACCACGGCGGCAAGCTCTTCCTGGCTCTCGAACGCAACGGAAACGCGCTCGGCATGGCCCACTCTGAACGCGAAAAATTCCTTGCCCGCGAAGAGCTCCCCGCCTTCGACGGCTCCCAGGAATACTGCCTCTGGCTCGGCTGCATGGGCGGCTATGACCCCAAAGGCCGCGAGATCATCCGCTCCTTCGTCCAGGTCATGCGCTTCCTCGGCACCAGCTACGGCGTCCTCCGCCGCGAAAAATGCACCGGCGACCCGGCCCGCCGCCTCGGCAACGATCTCGTCTTCCAGCAGCTTGCCGAAAGCAACCTCGAAAACCTCGCCCAGAACAAGGTCAAGAAGATCATCTCCATCTGTCCCCACTGCGTCCGCACCATCGCCGAGGACTGGAAGGCCTACGGCACTCCGCCGGAGATCGAGCACCACAGCGAATTCCTGGCCCGCCACCAGGCCCGCATGCCCGCCGCCGCTCCAGCCGCTTCAGCCGGCACCACCGTCTTCCACGATCCCTGCTACCTCGGCCGCTACCGCAACGTCTACGACGAGCCGCGCTCCATTGCCGCCGCCTCCGGCACCCTCGTCGAGGCCGAACGCAGCCGCGAGCGCAGCTTCTGCTGCGGAGCCGGCGGCGGGCTCGCCTTCCTCGGCGAGGAGCAAGGCGCGCGCGTCAGCGAAACCCGCGTTGGCCAGCTCATCGAAACCGGGGCCTCCACCATCGCCGCCGCCTGCCCCTTCTGCAACACCATGTTCCGCGATGCCCTCGCCTCGCGCGGAGACGCCGCCCCGCAACTGCTCGACATCGCGCAGATTGCCGCCGCGTCGCTCCCCCCGGCGCCTGCATCCAATCCGGCAGGCAGTCTGCCCAACCCGGCCTAAACCCAGGCCCCAAACCACGCACCCAGGAAGCTCTCATGAAAATCATCGTCGCCATCAAACAGGTCCCCGAACGCGACGCCCGCATCCGGATCGACAGCTCCGGACGCTGGATCGCGCTCGACGACATCGAATTTCGCATGAATGAATCCGACGCCTACGCCCTCGAAGAAGCCCTGCTCCTCAAGGAGGCCCACGGCGGCGAGGTCATCGTCCTCAGCGCCGGACCCGAGCGCGTCGGCCAGACCATCCGCGAAGCTCTCGCCAAAGGCGCCGACCGCGGCATCCACATCGCCAGCGACTCGCTGGCCAGCCTCGACGCCCTCGGCGTTGCCCGCCTGATGGCCGCTGCCATCGCCGACGAGCACGCCGACCTCATCCTCACCGGACTCCAGTCCGACGATCTCGGCCTCGGCCAGACCGGCGTCATCCTTGCCGAACTGCTCGGCATTCCCCACTCCAGCCTGATCCTCAAGATCGAAAAGACCGACTCCGGCCTCCGCCTGCTGCGCGAGCTCGAGGACGGCTGGTTCCAGCACATCTCCCTGCCCACCCCCGCCCTGCTCACCATCCAGAGCGGCAACACCAAGCTCCGCTACGCCACCCTGATGGGCATCAAAAAGGCCAAGACCAAGGAGCTTCGCACCGTCGACGCCGCCTCGCTCGGCATCGACGCCCAGCCCGGCCTGCTGCTCGACGCCGTCGCGCTCCCCAGCCGCCAGAAAACCACGCAGATGCTGCCCGGCACCCCCGCCGAAGCCGCTGCCGCACTCGTTGCCAAGCTCCAGCAGGAGGTCCGCGTCCTATGAGCACCGTTCTCGTCATTCTTGAAGCCAAATCCGGCTCGCCCTCCCGCATCTCGCTCGAGGCGCTGGCCGCCGGAGCCGCCCTGGCCACCGCCACCGGCGCGCAGCTGGCCGCCGCCATGGTCGGCCCCGCCGCTGCCATGGACTCGCTCGGCTCCCTCTCGGCCGCCATCGCCATCGAGCACCCGCTGCTGGACCGCTACACCGCCGATGGCTACACCGCCGCCTGCGCCCAGCTCATCGCCCGGCTCCAGCCCGACTACGTCCTCTTCCCGCACACCTACCAGGTGCGCGACTTCGCCCCCCGTCTGGCCACGCGCCTCGGCCGCGTCCTGCTCAGCGACGTCACCGCATTCTCGCTGGACGGCAACACCGTCACCTTCACCCGCCAGCTCTTTCAGGGCAAGCTCAACGGCCACTACCACGCCGCCGCACCCGCGCCCTGCCTGGTCAGCATTCAGGCCGGAGCCTTCCACGCCGCCCCGTCGGCTCCCACCTCCATCCCGGTCGAATCCTTTGCCCCGGCACTGGAGCCGTCCGCCATCCGCACCCAGCCCGGCGAACCCTTCCGCGCCGCCACCCAGACCGTCGATCTCTCCTCGGCCCCGCTCATCGTCAGCGTCGGCCGCGGCATCAAGGATGAGGCCAACATCGCCCTCGTGCAGGAGCTGGCCCAGGCCCTCGGTGCCGAGCTGGCAGCCTCGCGGCCCATCTGCGACGCCGGCTGGCTCCCCATGGAACGCCAGGTCGGCAGCAGCGGCCAGACCGTCGCGCCCAAACTCTATCTGGCCGTCGGCATCAGCGGAGCCATCCAGCACCTGGTCGGCATGAAAGGCTCCCAGTGCGTCGTCGCCATCAACAAGGACGAAAACGCACCCATCTTCGAAATCGCCGACTACGGCATCGTCGGCGACCTCTTCGAAGTCGTGCCCGCGCTGACCACCGCCATCCGCAAAGCCAAAGGCTGAAACCCACCCACAAACGCAAAAACGCCGGGCACCTTAAAAGCTGCCCGGCGTTTTACTGTATTGTCCCGGTCTGGTCCCGTTTTCCGAACCAGGGTCGATCTTCCTGTTTAGGAAGGTGAGGATGCGGAAGGAACATTCTGAAACATCAGGGACGAGGGACGCTGGAGGATTGCATCGCTAACCGTAATTCCTCCGCGCCACGATCCTTGCGCATCCTGATACCTGTAGAGAAGTTGCTGTACCCGTTGCGTGAAGCGCTCACGAATCAACACGTAGCCAGGCTGAACATGAATGTTCGTAATATGGCCGGTGCAGTAGGTATGGGTCACCATTGGAACAATGAGCCCAGAGGTCAACAAATCGCACACTTGCACCCCAACATGATTATCGCTATGTCCAAACGTCGGAACTTCGACAATGCGTGGATATTGGGGATGTCTCAGACTGAACATCTGCGTAAAGATTGAATGAGCAACGGGAACATTCAATCCTTTCGTCCTGGCATCCGCAATGCAAATCCCGAAGTCTTCTGCCGAAGTGAGGGAGTGATCGAAGGCCCGGAACAAGGATTGACAGGAAGAAGTGTAGACAGCGGTATGCTGATTCTGCCGTCCAGGTTCCTTGACGAATACTTTTGAAATGAGCTTCACATCGCTGCGAATACAGAGATTCAACACTTCATCAAGAAATCGGATCGCGTGCCGAGATTGGTTACGGTTGCCTCGAGCAATATCTCGACGAAGATCTGCTCCCTTGATCTCAGGACGCACAGAATCGAGAAAGTGGGATGCAGGCGGACAAAGCCCCGGGAAATAGTTTCGCTTGAGTGTGATGAACTCAGGGACCAATGCAGCCAGTCGAGTTTGATTGACCAGCAATAGCGTCAAAGCAAACACAGGCTGGTCATTACGATTTGGCGGGTTTGCGACATTCCCCAGATCGCCAGCATCGTCAATGTAGGCTATGTGCATTCAATACCAACACTAAAGCCGCCTTGCGGCGGCTTTAGGATTTGCTGCCTCGCAAGCGAGGACAGTGGATAGTTATTCTTTCGCTATAATACATGTAATTTCATCATTACGCAATTTCCTGGTTCCAAGGAAACGCGTTCATTTCATACCATGTAAGCCACGATTAGCAGGCCCTTGTTCTCGCCGAGTATCAGAGCCGATACGCTGCCGCCCCTAACACGCAGAGTTTTCCATTCACGTTTCCCGGTCGGTTTCCAGCATCTGCCGCAAACGATCCGCCAGCCGATACGAGGTGCTGCGTCCCCCGGCCAATTCCTTTTCCAGCACGCCCTTTCGGATCAGGTCCTCCAGATCGCGCAGCGCCGTATCCTGCGAACACTTCTCCAGCTTTGCCCATTTTGAAGAGGTCAGCTTGCCCTCAACCCCCTGTAGCAGTCGGTTGAGCATGCCTCTTTGCCGTTCGTTGAACTCCGTCGCGGCAAACCGATCCCAGAAGCGGGCCTTCCCCAGCACAACGGCAAGAATGGTTTCCGTCCGCGCAAAGGCTCGCCCCAGGCAGCCCAGGAACCATTCCAGCCAGCCCGTCACGTCCAGCTCGCCCTTCTGCGTGGCTTCCAGAATCTCGTAATACGCCTTGCGCTCCTTCCGGATCTGCGCCGACATGCTGTAGAAGCGTCGCGAACTGCCTTCCGAACGCGCAAGAACCATATCCGCAATGGCGCGCGCAATCCGCCCATTGCCATCGTCGAAGGGATGGATGGTCACAAACCACACATGCGCAATGCCGGCCTTCAGCACCAGGTCGCTCCCGCGATCCACCGCAAGCCACTTGAGGAACCGGCTCATCTCCCCTTGCAGTCGCTCCGCGGCAGGAGCTTCAAAGTGAATCCGCTCCCTGCCCATCGGCCCGGAAACCACCTGCATCGGCCCCGTGGCATCGTCCCGCCAGGCTCCCACGCGAATCCTCGTGATCCCGCTGCGACCGGTCGGAAACAGCGCCGCGTGCCAATCAAACAGACGTTGCTCCGTCAGCGGCTGGTCAAACTGCTGCGTCGCATCCAGCATCATTTCCACCACACCCTCCACATTGCGGTCGGCAGGTGTCAATCCGCCGATATCGATTCCCAGACGACGCGCAATCGAGGATCGCACCTGCTCCCTGTCCAGCTTCTCCCCTTCAATCTCGCTTGACTTCAGAACATCCTCGGTCAAAGTGTCCAGCACGGCCTCAGTCCGCAGCTGGAAACCCAGCCTGTTCATGCGGCCAATCAGGCAGCCCTGCCGGTAGCGCACCTCGGCCAGCAGCGGGGAAAGACGTTCGGCATCCCATCGAAAGCGCGGCCATTCCGGGCGATCGTATAGGTATTTGCCGCGATGGATTCTCCGCATCATTTGCAGAGAATATACCCCATATTCGCCGCAAATCCAAGCACAATCAACGCACTATATGCGGAGAATAGCACCCGGATTCGCCGCACTGCCTGCGCCATGCCGTGCCTGCGCTGGCCCTACCCGTGCTGGCCATGCCGCGCCTGCACGGCCAAATCGCCCATAGACGCAAAACGCCGGACACCCCAAACCCTCAGGGTGCCCGGCTTTGTTTTCTGCTGCCTTTCCTGCGACCTGCCCATGCTGCCGCCTACGGTTCGGCCTTGCGGTTCGGCCTTGCAGGGTTCGGCCTTGCAGGGATGCGCCTTTAGAGGCCGGTCATCTTCTCCAGATGCTCCGGATAGCGGTCGCCGACGATTGGGATCCGGTTTGCCGCCTCGTCCAGCTCGCGCAGATCGTCGGCTGCAAGCCGGAGCGTGACCGCGCCCAGGTTCTCGTCCAGCCGATGCAGCTTGGTCGTGCCTGGAATCGGCACGATCCACGGCTTCTGGGCCAGCAGCCACGCCAGCGCCACCTGGGCCGGGGTTGCGCCCAGCCGGCCGCCAATCGAGGCCAGCAGGTCCACCACCGCCTGATTGGCCTTGCGCGCCTCGGCCGTGAACCGTGGCAGGCTGCTGCGGAAGTCATTCTTGGCCAGCTCCGTTCCGGCATCCATCGCTCCGGTCAGGAAGCCCTTGCCCAGCGGGCTGTAGGGCACGAACCCGATGCCCAGCTCCTCCATCAGCGGCATCATCTCGCGCTCCGGCCTGCGCCACCACAGCGAATACTCGTTCTGCAGCGCCGCCACCGGCTGCACCGCATGGGCCCGTCGCACCGTCTCGGCACCGGCCTCGGACATGCCGAAGTGCTTCACTTTCCAGGCGGCAATCAGGTCGCGCACCGCTCCGGCCACATCCTCAATCGGCACCGCCGGGTCCACGCGATGCTGGTAGTAGAGATCGATCACGTCGGTGCGCAGCCGCCGCAGCGAAGCCTCGACCACCGTTCGGATCTTCTCCGGACGGCTGTTTACCCCCTGCCAGCCGGGGCTGCCGTCGGGGTTCAGATTGAAGCCGAACTTGGTGGCAATCACCACCTGCCCGCGCACCGGCTCCAGCGCCTCGCCCAGCAGGTCCTCGTTGGTGTAGGGGCCGTAGACCTCGGCCGTATCGAAAAACGTCACGCCGCGCTCGACCGCCGCACGGATCAGCCCGATCATCTCGCCGCGATCCTTTGGCGAGCCGTAGCTGAAGCTCATGCCCATGCAGCCCAGACCCAGCGCGGAAACCTCCAGACCACTGCTGCCCAAAACCCGCTTTTCCATCTTTCTCCGCCTTCTTTTCTGCCTTTGTAATTCTGCCCAGCTAGTTTCCCCAGGCCGGGCAAAAGGCCGCCGAAGTTGTTCCGGCGGCCTGTCCTTTACTCCGGTTGCCCGGCCTGTGGTCTGGCTCAGTGCGTGGCAACCATCTGCATCACGTCCTTGCGCAGGGCCACGCGGCTGCTCTCGCGCGTATAGAACATGTGTCCGCCGGGATACTCGTGGACGGTGAGCCGCGTGGGGTCGCCCATGACCGGAATCTGGTTCACGCTGAGCACCGAACCCATGAACGGGCAGCTCAGGTCATTCCAGCCGTGCACGATCATCACGCGCATCTTGGGGTCGGCAGCCACGGCCTGCCGCAGCTGCGCGCCCGATCCGCGCCGCAGGTCGTTGTCGCGATCCCACTGCTCGTTCACCTCGTAGGAGAGTGCGTTGTAGCGGGCATCCACCTTCCAGCCCACCACGCGCGTCACAAAGTCGACCATGGCCGTCGTTGTGGGTGCAATGATGCTGGCCAGCAGCGGATCGTTGGCGCGCTGGTCGGGGGCAAACGGGAAGGGATCGAACATGGTCACGTTGGAGTCATAAATGGAGCCAAGCTGCCCCTGCTCGCGATGCACCTCGCGCAGATAGGCCTCGGTTTCCAGCCGTCCGCCGGAGTAGCGCACAAACTCCGGATCGAGGCCGGTCATCTGCGTCACGCGCGCGATCATCTTGTCCATCGCCGCCTTGTCGGAGTAGCCGTGGATCAGCGTGGTTGCGTACTCGCCTTCGGCGTAGGCGATCACGTCGGCCATGGCCTCCGGCGTCAGCTTCTTCTGCCGCTCCAGATTGGCCGCGGTGATCGAAGGCAGCGTGACCATCCAGGGAATCGGCGACAGGTCGCCATTCTGCTCGATGGTGGGGTTCAGGTAGGGCGAGACAAGAACGACGCCGTTCATGGCCACGCCCAGCTGCGACTGCAGGTAATAGGTGATGCGCGGACCGCGGAAGCCGCCGTAGCTTTCGCCCACCAGATATTTGCGCGTGGTCAGCCGGTCATACTTCACCAGCCAGTCATAGACGATGCGCGAGAGATATTCGATGTCGGGCTCGGTGGAGTAGAAGAGCTTCTTGGTCTCTGCCGGAGAGACCATGGAGCGGCTGAATCCGGTGCCGATGGGATCGATGAAGACCAGATCGGTGAAGTCCAGCCAGGTGCCCGGATTGTCGGTGAGCGTGGCCGGGTCCGAAGGGCTGTCGCCCTGGTTGCCGATGTTCAAATGCTTGGGGCCGATGGCACCGAAGTTCAGATAGACGCTGGAGGCACCGGGTCCGCCGTTGAAGGCAAAGGTGACCGGGCGATCCTTGCCCGCGTTGGGCACGGTGTAGGAGGTGACGACGACCTGGCCGGTCTCCTTGCCGTCCTTGCCGTAGACGGGGAATGGCTCCACGGTGACGGTGTAGTGCAGGGTTTTGCCGTTGATCTGGATGGACTGATCGACGTGCGCGGCCGGTGGCAGCGGCGGCAGGGTTTTGGCGGCCTTGTCGGCTTTGTCGGCGGCTGGCTTGTCGGCTGCCGGCTTGTCAGCGGCTGGTGCCTGCGCGGCCAGCGGCAGGCAGGCGGCAAGCAGAAGAACGGCCCAGCGGGAAAGACCCGGGAAACGATGGCCACGAACACAGGGAGCGATTGGCCCGCGCAAGGCGGATGAGCATTGCATAGACATGGCAATACGATACTCTTCCGCCCCGGGGATTGTGGAGACGAAATCAACGGGACCCGATGCCGAGCTAAATGCCTGTCGCCTCCTCGGCTCGAGCATGGAAGAGCTGGTCGTTGAACTGGCGCAGAAATGCCTCATAGTTGCTCTCTGCCGGGGCTTTGCGCATCCGCCTCACGCGCTCGACGCAGATTTCGGTCGCGTCGGGCTGGCTTTCCAGCAGCGAGAGGACCTCCGCTATAAACTCCGGCAGAGGCATGGCCATGGGATCGCTGACTCCGCGCGCTCCCATCAGTTCGGTTTGGACATAGGGTGGCACCAGTTCGAGTACCTGTATGGAGGTGTTGCGCAGCTGGTAGCGCAGCGACTGGGTCCAGGAGTGGATGGCGGCCTTGGTGGCGCAATAGGTGGGGGTAAGCGCTAGCGGCACAAAGGCCAGACCGGAGGAAACAGTCATGAGCGTGGCCGCAGGCTGGGCAGCCAGATGCGGCAGCAGCGCTGCCGTAAGGCGGATCGGTCCCAGCAGATTGGTGGAGATGATGGCTTCCGCATCAGCAACGTTGCCGTCGAGCAGGCGCTCATTGCGCATGATGCCGGCGTTGTGGATGACGGCATTGAGCGACGGAAAGCGCTCGAGAATCTGGCCGGAGACGCGCTGGATCTCAGCCGGGTTGTCGATGTCGAGCACAAAGGTTGCAATGCCCGGGCAGGCTTCAGCGACCGACCGCAGCATGGAGGCGCGACGTCCAGTGAGGATGACCTGGTTGCCGCGAGCGTGAAAGGCTTCCGCGAGGCCACGGCCAATGCCGGAACCTCCACCGGTGATCAGAATCGTATTGCCGCTGCTCTGCATGGAGACTGCCCTCAAATCATGGAAATGGGTCGCGGGAGTTGGCCCGGCGACACTGCTGTTTCGATGCGCAGAACTGGAATCCGATGCATGGATCCGGCCCAGAGCGGGAGCAGACCGGTGCACGCAGGGCGACAGCGAGCGGGGGCGTTGCGTCTTGTTTGCTGCGTGTCGCTACAGGCTGCGGCTACATGTTGGCCTGGCCGGAGCGCATGGACTCGTTGAAGCTGGGCTTGGTGATCGCGAGGGCGCGGTCGAGCCGCTCGCGGAACTCTGCGGCGCGGGCCATGAGCGTGGGGGTGGCGCTGGCGTACTCGCCGTCGAGGGTGAGCAGGCCTTCGGCAGCCTCATGGGCGGCCATGCGAAGCAGATCGGCTTCGCTGGTGTTCAGATACTGGGCATCGCGGGGATCGGCGATCCAGATGGGCTGGCCGGAGCCGAGCACGCCGGAGAGCCAGAAGCACTTGAGCAGCAGGTACTGGAGCCGGGAGGCATCGTCGGTCTCGGTGAAGAAAAACTTGCGTTCCCAGCGGCTGTAATAGCGGGTGGTGATGGGAACCGGCTGGCGGTTGCCGCTCTTGAGCATTTCCAGCTGCCCCTGGTCGAGGGTCTTGCGCACGGCGTTGTAAAGAAAGGCCTCGGCGTAGGGCTGCTCGGGAGCCGGAACGATGTCGGCAAAGGTGACGGTCATGGCAGCGGCAATGCGGGCGTGCAGCGGGGAGCTGGTGCCGTCCTCCAGGTGGATTTCGCCGTGGACAATGTAGCTGTCCGCTCCGGAGGTGGAGCGATGGAAGGGCCAGCGGAAGTTGCGGAAGGAGATGGGAAGGCCCTCCAGCGTGACGCCGGCGTTGGGCACAGGATTGCGGAGGCGACGGGCTTCCTCGGCCAGATGGGCGGTCATGGCGGGGAGCAGTTCCGGCTTGTCAAAATCAAATTGCTCGCTGAGTTCCAGACGCAGTGTGCGGCCGGAGGCGTCGCCGGTGCGGGCCAGCTCAAAGATGGTGGTGGGGTGGCCGTTGAAGTCCGTGCCCTGGGTGGTGGAGACGAGCGTGAGCGAGGCGCGCTGGGCGGCCTGGGCCATGGATGCGGTAAGGGAGGTCTTGAGCGAGGTCATGGGGAAAGATTCCGTACGGCGCAGCGGCGCTGCTTCCATTTTAGGGCCTGTTCGCACCTCCGGGATGGCGGCGTAGCGTGAGAGTGGGGCAGATGGAGCGCAGCGGCCGGTGGCCGGATCAGTGCGTGAGCTGGGCGGTGGTGCGTGCGGCCTCCCGCGGCGGGCTGTTGCCGGGCTGGGCGTCGCCGGGCTGGGTATCGCTGCGCAGGGGTTCGCTGCGCAGGGCCTCGCTGCGCAAAGTCTCGCTGCGTGGGGTCTCGCTGCGTGGCGTCGATTCGTCAAAGCGGCCAAAGATCATCTTGCCGCTGGCCGTCTGCAGGGCGCTGGTGACGGTGATCTCCACCGAGCGGCCAATGGCGCGGCGGGCATGATCGACGACGACCATGGTGCCGTCATCCAGGTAGCCGACGCCCTGGTCAAACTCGCGGCCCTCTTTGAGGATGTGGATCTGCATCTTTTCGCCGGGCAGGAAGACGGGGCGCAGGGCGTTGGCAAGGTCGTTGAGGTTGAGCACCTCGACGTGCTGGAGCTGGGCGACCTTGTTGAGGTTGAAGTCGTTGGTGACGAGGCGTGCGTTGCGGCGGCGGGCCAGCTCCAGGAGCTTGAGATCGACCTCGCGGATGGCCGGGAAGTCGTCGGAGATGATCTCGAGCTGCAGGGCGGGAATGGCCTGAAGCCGCTGCAGGATGTCCAGACCGCGACGGCCGCGCTGGCGTCGGGAGCTGTCGGCGGAGTCGGCCACGGCCTGCAGCTCGCGCAGGACGAACTCCGGAACGAGCAGGGGACCGTCGAGGAAGCCGGTTTCGGCAACGTCGGCGATGCGGCCGTCGATGATGACCGAGGTATCGAGGATGCGGACGCTGGCGGGCTTGTCTGCCGGTGCAAAGAGATGGGCCAGCGCGGCGGGATGGAGCTGGCTGCCCTGGCCGGCTCCGACGAGCAGGCCAAGGTAGCTGAGCAGCAGGAGCAGGAAGAGCTGCAGCGCGGTGGCGGTGGCACCGGCTGGCATGGCCGAGCGCAGGACCAGGGCAACGAGCGCGGCACCGACCATGCCGACGATGCTGCCGGTCACGGCTCCAAGCAGGCGGCCCAGCGAAAGACGGCGGAGGCGCAGCTCGGCGGCGATGACGGCGGCGGCGGCCACGGCACCGAGCAGGGCAGCCGGCAGCGGCGCCAGAGCGAGCGGCGGATAGGAGTAACCGAGGGCGGCAACGAGGGAGACGAAGAGAATTCGAACGAGAAGGAGTTCCATGGGTCGTACAGCTCCGGCAGGGGGGCAAGAAACAGGCCTCTGCCAATCCAATGCCGGAGTATGCACAGCGGGTGCAAGGGTCGTCAAGCGGAAAGAGAAGAAAAAACGGGAATTAGAGTCGAAATCTAAGGGATGGGCGGAACCGGCGGAAATCGGGAAATTGGATGCGGGTGCGGGGAAAGACAGGTTTTTTTGCGCGGGTGCATCCGGAAGCGGCGGCGGACACGGTATAGGAAGACAGAGGGCATGCGATGAACGAGCCGCTGCAATGGCAGCAGATGGCGACCGAGGACCGGGAGCAGGGGCTGCGTCCCTGGCGGCTGGAGGTATGGGTGCGGCGGTATACGGCGATGGTGTATTCGCTGGGGCTGCGGATGACGGGCGATGCGGGGTGGGCCGAGGAGCTGACCCAGGATGTGTTTCTGGAACTGGACCGGAACCAGGCGCGGATGCAGAACGAGGAGCATCTGCGGCGATGGCTGCGACAGGTGACGGTGCATCGTGCGGTGGATGGGCTGCGACAGCGCAACCGCCGGGAGCCGGGCTGGCAGGCGGGCAAGTGGGTGAGCCTGACGGAAACGGAAGTGGCTGAGACGGGATTGGGTGAGACGGGCCTGGGCGGGACTGGCATGGGCGGGACGGGATTGACTGGGACTGGTTTGGGCGGAGGTCAGCTGGAAATACGGCTGAATACGCGGCTGGAAACCCGACTGGCAACACGCATGGCTGCGCAGGTGGAAAGCTGGCTGCTGCAACTGCCCGTGCGGCAGCGCGAGGCCCTGCTGCTGCGCTACCAGGAGTCGATGACGCCGGAGGAGATTGCGGCAACGCTGGCCGCTCCGGTGGCAACGGTGAAGAGCCACCTGCAACGGGGATTGAAGACGCTGCGCCAACTGGCGGACAGCGGGAAGGAGTGAGGCGATGGACGAGCGGATGCGAAGTCGAGAGGGTATGGACGACGAACTGGAACAGGCGTTGCAGCAGGGCCTGGCGCGGCGGTCCGCGCCGGATGGGCTGCCGGATGGGCTGGAGGAACGGATTCTGGCCGCTGCCATGGCGGCGCGGCAGGCGAAGGGACAGACGGGCCGGGCGGGAATGGCGGGCGGAGCTGGTTTGGCTGGCAGGATGGCTGGCGGGGTCGGGATGCGGCTGCTGCGCGGCGGACTGGGACGGGCCGGCCGGATGCGGGACGGCAGCGGGCGGTCCTGGGCGCTGCAACGGATTGCCGCCAGCGTGGCGCTGGGTGCCATGGTGGCCGGTGCCGTCGCCTTCCACCAGAACCAGGAGCGGCAGAAGGCTGAGCAGACGCGGGCGCAGGTGCTGGAGGCATTGCGCATTACCAGCCGGACGCTGGACAAGGTGCAGACGCAGTTGAATGACGGGCAGTGACGGGATGGCCGGACGAGGCAGGGAGCAGGAACCGATGGGACAGGAACAGTTGGGGCAGATTTCGATGGAACAAGGGAGACAGGCGATGCGTAGAACGAACAGAACAGCGGATGCAGGAAGCGGATGCGGGACGGGGCAACAGCAGATGGAGCGCAGGCAGCGGGGCTGGCAGCAGGGCTGGCAACGAATCGGCTGGCAGGGGATTGGCTGGCAGCGGGTGGCCGGGCTGGCCGTCTGCCTGGCGGCCTGCGCCGGAGGCGTGGTGGCCCAGGCGCAACTGCCTGCGCCCTCACCGGTGGAGCAGCGGCTGGCAGCCGCAGCCAAGCACATGACCGAGGTGACGCTGAACCAGAACATGCTGCAGTTTGCGGCCAAGTTCATGAATGGCAAGGACAGCGACAAGGACAAGGAGGTCGCGAAGCTGATCCAGGGGCTGCAGGGGGTCTATGTGCGGGAGTATGACTTCGACAAGGACCACGCGTATACGCAGACGGATCTGGACGCGCTGCGGACGTATATGCAGGGGCAGTCGTGGTCGCCGATGGTGCAGGAGCGGACGCGTGGCGTCTCGGTGGGCACGGATGTGTATGTGAAGCTGGTGAACGGCCAGATGCAGGGACTGTATGTGCTGGATGCCGAGGAGCGGGAGCTGGATCTGGTGCTGATTCTGGGGCCGATCAACGTGAATGAACTGAATGAACTCGGCGGGAGCTTTGGGATTCCGCGGGATGCGGTGAAGAAGGCACAGAAGAAGGTGACGCAATGAGCGGAAACGGCGGAAACAGGATGCGATGGGTGGCCGGCGGTGGCGCTGCCCTGATGGTGGCCGCACTGGTGATGGCGGCCACACCACGGACGGTGGTGAGGGCAGCCAATGGCGATGCGGCGTGCCTGCAGGCGGTCGAGGCCGGAGTGCAGGCACGATGGGGTGGGCATCGGCAGCGGATCCCGATGCAGTGGCTGATCTCAAGCGCAGCCGGCCTGTACACGCATGGCGGCGTCTCGCGGATGCATGTGGTGGAGATTGACGCGCTGCCGAAGCGGATTGAGCCGGGGGAGCTGGAGTCGCTGGCAAGCCGGGAGATGAGCAATGGATGGAGCCGGATAGTACGCGAGCAGGATGTGGGCGGCGAAGACCAGAGCCTGATCTACGTGAAGCCGGAAGGCAACCGCCTGGCCATGACGGTGGTGAGCTTTGACCATGGAGAGATGGACATGGTGCAGATGTCGATTGAGCCGGAGGAACTGTCCCGGCAGATGCGGCACTGGGAGCAGCAGGACAGGCATGACCGGCCCGAGCACCCGCAGAAGGACGAAGACAGCGAAGACTCCGGCGCCTGAGGCCGGAAATAGCGAACAGAACAGCAGTGAGGGCCACGCAGATCTGCGTGGCCCTCACTGTTTGTGGCTGCGGGAAATCGCCGGACTGCGGCTCAGGCCATGAGCTTAGGCCAGGAACTCAGGACAGGACCTCAGGCCAGCAGCTCAGGCAGAGTAAACGATGCGGCCTTCGCTGAGGGTGTGGTGGACGCGACCACGCATGGTCCAGCCGTCGAAGGGCGTGTTGCGGGAGCGGGAGCGCGAGTCTGCGGCGTGCCAGGTCCACTCGGCATCGGGATCGAAGAGGACCACATCGGCAAAGCTGCCGACGGCCAGCGTTCCCCTGCCCTTGAAGCCCAGCAGAGCCGCCGGCTGGGCGGTCAGCAGGCTGAGGACGCGGCTGAGCGGGAGATGCCACTCGGTATGGAGCCAGCGCAGGCAGAGGCCGAGCGCGGTTTCCAGCCCCGTGATGCCGTTGGGCGCGCGCTCGAACTCGACCTCTTTCTCGTGCGCGGCGTGGGGGGCGTGATCGGTGGCGATGGCATCGACGACGCCGTCGAGAATGCCCTGGATCATGGCGTCGCGGTCGGCCTCGGAGCGCAGCGGTGGATTCATCTTGGCGTGGGTGTTGTAGCAGCCAACGTGCTGCTCGGTGAGCAGGAAGTGATGCGGAGCCACCTCACAGGTGACGCGCAGGCCGTTGCGGCGCGCCTGATGCACGGCGGCAACGGCCTGGGCGGTGGAGGTGTGTGCGACATGCAGATGGGGTCGCGGACCTTTGGCATCGCGGGAAAGCTCGGCCACGAGGCGGATGTCGCGCTCGACGAGGCCGTACTCGGCCTCCGGCGGCATGCCACGCAGGCCCAGACGGAAGGCAACGGCGCCGGCATTCATGCTGGCACCGGCGGTCAGGCGGGTGTCCTCGGCGTGCTGAATGACGGGCAGGCCGTGGCGGGTGGCGGCGACGAGAACCTCGCGCATGATGTTGTCGCGCAGGATGGGGTGGCCATCGTCGGTGACGGCAACGGCTCCGGCGGCCTTGAGCGCGGCGAAGTCGTTGAGCTGCTCGCCCTTGAGCCCGCGGGTGGCGGCACCGATGGGAAAGACGCGGGCGCTGGCGTTGCGCTCCGGCGACTGCATCCAGCGGGTGATCTCCGGGGTGTCATTGGTGGGGACCGTGTTGGGCATGGCGGCCACGGCGGTGAATCCGCCGGCGGCAGCTGCTGCCGTGCCGGAGGCAATGGTCTCCTTGTGGGTCTGGCCGGGCTCGCGCAGGTGGACGTGAATGTCGATGAGACCGGGGGCGACGACGAGGCCGGTGGCGTCCAGGGTGACGGCGTGTGCGGCCTCCTCCTGCGAGAGCCGGATGCGGCCGGGAGCGGAGACCTCGGCCACGCGGCCGTCGCGCAGCAGCAGGTCGCGCTTTTCGTCGATGCCGGAGGCGGGGTCGATGAGGCGTCCGCCGCGGATGAGTGTGGTGGGGGCGGTCATTGCGTGACTCCGGAACGGGATGCGGTGAGGGCACGCTCGACCAGCGCCATGCGAATGGCCACGCCGTTGCTGACCTGATCGAGAATGCGGGACTGGGGTCCGTCGGCGACTTCGGCGGTCAGCTCGAGGCCGCGGATGATGGGACCGGGATGCAGCAGATGGGCCTTGGGCGCGAAGGCGGCCAGGCGCTCGGCGGTGAGCTGGTAGCTGTTGCGATATTCGTCCAGGTCAAGCTGCAGTCCGGCCAGCCGCTCGGCCTGTATGCGCAGCATCATGACGATCTGGGAGCTGGCCAGGGCACGCTCGAAGTCGCGCTCAATCTCAATGCCGGGGCCGATCCGGGTTGCCACGGCGGGCAACAGTGCCTCCGGACCGCAGAGCAGCACGCGGGCACCGAGCCGGGGCAGCAGCAGCATGTTACTGCGGGCGACGCGGCTGTGGAGGATGTCGCCGGTGATGCTGACGGTGACGCCGTCCAGAGTGCGGGCATGCATCGACGAGCTGCCCGGCTGCAGACAGGCCAGAATGGTGCGCAGGTCGAGCAGGGCCTGCGAGGGATGCTCATGCATGCCGTCGCCGGCGTTGAGTACCGGCAGGCCGGTGACCTGCTCCAGCAGCCAGGGTGCTCCGGAGTTGGGATGGCGCAGGAGGATGGCTTCGGCACCGAGAGCGCGCAGGGTGAGTCCGGTGTCCTTGAGGGATTCGCCCTTCTCGATGCTGGACGAAAGGTTGGAGACGAGCGTGGTGTCCGCGCCCAGGGCCTTGGCGGCCAGTTCAAAGCTGGTGCGGGTGCGGGTGGAGGACTCGTAAAAAAGCAGGGCGATCTTGCGCTTGGCCAGCCGGTGGGCGCGCTGCAGGGGGTCCTCTGCGGTGAGGAAACTGGCGCGGGCCAGGATGTGGTCGATCTGCTCCAGCGTGAGGTCGGCAACGCCGAGCACCGAGCCGGGATGGACCGGGGCATGGGTGGCAACGGCGGAAAAGGGTGCAGAGACCGGCAGGGCATCGGGCCGGTTGCGTGAGGCCTGAATGGATTGGCGCAGAGTGGTCATAAAGCTCCCGTGACAGTGTAACCAGCGGGGCCGGATGCGTGCAGCGAGGCGTGGCAGAATGCGGAGCCTGTTCCCGGGAGCAGGAACAGACCCCCATGGGAGCTGGATGTCAGCGCAGCGGGCTTTCGGGGTGATTTCCGGGTCTGATGCAATCCAGCTGCGGTGAGCTATAGTTATCGAAACTCTCAGCTAGAGGTCATGCATGAAACGCAGCGTTTGTCGGCTGGTTGTGGTTGTTGTGCTCTTCACCACCCTGAACCTGCTTGCGCAAGCGCCGGTGCAGCCGCAGGACACGCGGGTTACGCTGGGCCAGGCGACGGTGCCGCTCAATGGTCCCTGGAAGTTCCACGTTGGGGACTCGCCCATCGATCCCAGGAATGGCCAGTTTCTGTGGGCTGAGCCCGACTTCAACGATTCTGCATGGGAGGATGTGGACCTGACGTCGAAGGACGACGCAGTGGATCCAATGACCGGAATCAGCGGCTATGTACCGGGCTGGACGGCAAAGGGCCACCCAGGCTACTGGGGCTACGCCTGGTATCGCATGCGTGTCCGCCTTGATGTGCCGCCCGATCAGCAGTTGGCACTCGCCGCACCGATCAACATCGACGATGTCTACCAGTTCTATGCCAACGGCTCACTGGCCGGCAGCTTCGGCGACTTCGGCAAGCACCCCCCCACGGTCTATTACGCGAAGCCGACGATGTTTCCTGTACCGGAGACCCATGCAACCCAGGTACTTGCCTTCCGCTTTTGGATGGGCCGTGCGGATCTCAACCTGGCGTCGGACGTGGGCGGTTTCCACAGCCCGCCGATACTGGGGGAACGGGGCGTGGTCCGCCTTACCAATGAATCCACCTGGCTGGCGCTGATCAAGGGCTTGTCGGCTACAGCCTTGCTGGGGGTGGTCTTCTCACTGCTGGCTCTGCTCTCCTTCTGCCTCATCCTCTTTGACCGTTCCGACACGGTCTACCTCTGGATTGCTCTCCTCTTCCTGCTGGAGGGGTTGAACTCCTTTCTCGCTGTCATCGCGGATTTGAGTTTATGGGTCAGCATTCCCACCGCGTACCTGCTGGGTAGCACCTTATTCCCGCTGATCTATGCTGCATGGGTCATTGTCTGGTGGATCTGGTTTGGGAGGGGTGTCTTTCGCCGCCTTCCGCATCTGGTTGCCGTGCTGACCGCGCTCGGCATCCTCTGTGCCGTGCTTGGAAACGAGGTCTTTCCGGGCGTCATCCCGCATTCGATGGCAGCACCCTTCATTCAGGCCTCCGTAGTCGTCTCCGTAGCGCTCACGGTTCTGCTGGCAGCAATTGTCATCAGAGGCATCCGCCGACAGGGCCTGGAGGGCTGGCTGGTTCTGCCCGTCGCCCTGTTACGCGCCTTTAGCCTGCTCCTCGCAATTGAGCCGGCTCTGCGCGTTCGTGGTGTATGGTTCGTCTTTGGTGTGGCATTCAGTTGGGAATCTGTTGCCAGTCTTTTGATTGCTTTCGTCATTGGCATTCTGCTGGTGCGCCGCCTGCTGCGCTCGCTCGAGCGGAAGCGCCAGATGGCCATTGATGTGAAACAGGCTCAGGAGGTCCAGCAAGTCATCCTGTCCGACCCGCGAGTCGTCTTTCATGGCTTTGAGATTGAAAGCGAATACCGACCGGCGCGCGATGTTGGGGGCGACTTCTTCCAGATCATCCCCGGCACGGACGACGGGAGCCTGCTGATTGTGGCCGGCGACGTAACGGGCAAAGGGCTTGAGGCGGGAATGCTGGTCGCGCTGATGGTGGGCGCGATTCGCAGCACCGCCGATTGGACCCGCGATCCGGGGGCGATCCTCAAGGCTCTCAATCAGCGTCTGTTTGGCCGTGGCGAAGCACGCGCCACCTGTCTTGCCCTGTACATTGCGAGCGATGGCAAGGCCGTGGTTGCCAATGCCGGCCACCTGCCGCCCTATCTCAACGGGACACCGGTTGACCTCGAAGGCTCGCTTCCGCTTGGGATGATTGAGGCGTTCGACTGCACCACGCTGGAATTTCAGCTGTCTGCGGGAGACCATCTGCTGCTTCTCTCGGACGGTGTGCCGGAAGCGACCGACCCCGATGGCCAGCTCTTCGGCTTCGATCGCGTGATCGAGCTGCTGCGTGGCCGTCCGACGGCGGCCGGCATCGCGGAAGCAGCACAGGCCTTTGGGCAGGAAGACGATATCAGCGTGATTTCCGTGACGAGAATGGCCACGCAACCGGCCATGGGGTGACCGCGCCGACTTTGGATGGGAATGTCGGCACCTGGGTGCATTGAGGCATTGCAAGCAGCGGACGCGCCGCTCTGGCCGCGCCATCGGCGCTTGCTGCACTTCCTCTGGTCGCCTGGTGGGCGGGTGTGGCGGACGCTGGGGAAATGCACCGGCAACGGCAGATTCCCTTTGGGAATGACAACAAAGGGGGAGGATGGGGCGGTTGCGGCTGTGCGTTCGCTGTTTGCGGGGTGGATTCGCTAGTCGATGCGCTCGACCAGCAGGACCTGCTCGTCGTCATCCACCTCGCGGAATTTGACTTCGATGATCTCGCGGCTGCTGGTGGGCACGGCACGACCAACGTAGGTGGCCTCGATGGGCAGCTCGCGATGGCCGCGGTCAATGAGTACGGCCAGCTGGACGCGGCGCGGGCGGCCGTGGTCAAAGAGGGCATCGAGTGCGGCGCGGACGGTGCGGCCGGTGTAGAGGACATCGTCGCAGAGGATGACGTCGCGGCCGTTGACGTCCATGGTCGGATCGACGGAGCGGACGATGGGCCGGTCGTCGTGGGTGCTCAGGTCGTCGCGGTAGAACTGGATGTCGAGGACGCCGGTGGCGATGGGGTGCTTTTCAATGGAGGCGATGAGCGCAGCCAGACGGTTGGCCAGCGGCACGCCGCGGCGCTTGATGCCGACGAGCATGAGGTTTTCACTGGCGTTGGTTTTTTCCACGATCTGGTGGGCCAGGCGGACGAGAGTACGCTCAATCTCCGAGGCGGACAGCAGGCGGCCTTTTTCACGCAGTTGCGGGGAATGGATGCTCATCGGAAGACTCCTGGGAATGGCCGGCAGAGGCGAAGATACCGCTGCGGGCCTGTTTTGGCCATTGTAGCCGGAAAGGACCAGAGTGATCGCGCCAGGCAGCGGGAACGGATGCTAGACGCGGGGGCGGCGACGCGCGGCAGGCAGCAGTCGCGTGCCCAGAACGCCGCCAAGGATGGCAAAAAGCAGCAGCAGGGCCGCGGCAAAGAGAAAGGCAAAGAGCATGAAGCCGGCTCGCCCCTGCGGCGAGGTCAAAAACGAGGTCCAGAACTGGGTGATCTGCGCGGCGTCGGCAGCGGTGTAGCCGGGCTGGGAGGCCATCTGGTGATTGATCTCGGCGACCTGATCCATGAGCCGGGCGACCAGTGCGGTCCACTCGGCATCGAGCTGCGGCCCCTGATGCAGGGGAAAACGCTGGAGCCAGAGCGCAATGCCGTTGACGAGCAGCGTGAGCCAGGAGGCGATGAGGCCGGTGAGAAAGCCGATGCGCGCGCCCATGCCCAGCGTGATCCAGCCGGGACGGGCGCGGCGGGCATAGAGGACAACCGCCCAGGCGGCGGCGGCCAGCATCCAGAGGATGGAAAGCGATTGGCCAATGGCCGAAAGGCTGGAGCAGAGGAGTCCGGCAGGAATGCCGAGCATGAGAGCGGCGCTAAGGGCCAGCCGCCAGGCGATGCCCGTCTCCGGCACGAGGGGCAAAACGCTGGCAACGGCGTGGATCGGCTCCTCCGGCTGCGAGGCCGGCTCGCAGGCGAGCTGGGCCATGCCACAGGCCGGGCAGTAGCGATCGGTGTCGTGCAGGGATTCGCCGCAGCGAATGCAGACCGGATTCAAGGGTTGCTCCTGAAGCGCATGGCGCAGCACATGGTTCGATTTTCAAGCTAAATGGTTGCCGTGGAGCGAGGCAAACGCGGCATGGGATGAATGGAGGGAGAAACGACGACAGGACGCCGGAGGGGCGTCCTGTCTGAGTGGGTGCAGGTTGCGAGCGCCGAGGGCTACTCGGTGATCTGGACGGAGCGGTCGAGGTGGAAGGTGAGCAGGGTCTCGGCCGGCAGAACAATCTGCTTGTTGCCGGTGAAGGCGCTGCCGGCCGTGCCGGCACCACCGCCGACCAGGCCACCGATCAGCGCACCTTTGCCGCCGCCGGTCAGCCCGCCGATCAGCGCGCCGAGCCCGGCTCCGCCGCCGATCATGAGGGCGCTGCGCTTGCCTTTGCCCTTCTCCACCTTGTCAATGGTGCTGGAGCGCACCGGGTAGCTGCCCCACTGGGTGTGGACGCGATCCAGCTGGACGGCAAGCAGGGCACCGCCCTTGAAGCGGCCAAGCGGCTTGGCATCGATGACGGTGCCTTCGGCGCGGGAGCCGCGCGGGATGATGACCTGGCCGTCGCTGCTCATGACGTCATCGGCAACGGTGGCGCTGAAGCTGTCTCCGGGCTGGCTGATCTTGGAGCCGAGATCGCTGTCCAGACGGACGCGGATGCGGCTGCCGGCAGGCAGGGTGACAACGGCCGGCGGCGGCGGTGGTGGTGCCGGTGCCGGGGGTGCGGCCGAGCCGGGTGCCGAGCCGGGTGCTGCGTTGGGAGCAGAGCCGGGTGCGGCTCCGTTGGCCTGATTTGCCGTGGCACCGGCAGCAGCCGCGCCTGTGGTGCCGGCGGCGGCCGTGGTGGATTTGGACTTGCAGCCGGCGACGGGCAGCAGCAGCGAAAGCAC
>JAJZGG010000108.1 GCA_021804965.1 Acidobacteriota bacterium | reverse complement strand
CGGAGGCATGAATCTTGTGCAAACGGTCGGCCGTCAGCTCGGTGTTGGCCTCCACCACCACCTCGCCGGTCTCCATGTCCACCACGTCGGCGGCCGTCATGGCTCCATCCAGCTCGGCAGCCTCCACTTCCACCTCGGTCACGCCGTGCTGGCGCAGCGCCTTCAGCGTATGCGCCGTCACCTTGCGTCCGGAGTGGGCAATCTCCTCGCCACCAGCCACAACGGCATGCGCGGGCTTGGCGCCCTGCAGGTGGGTCACGCCCTCCTGCGGCACCGTCCACAGCAGCTTGCCATCCTTCATCGTCAGGCGATCCACCGTGTAGAAGGTCTTCAGAATCTCTTCATCCGAACGCAGACCCAGCGCGCGCAGGAAGATCGTGCCCAGGAACTTGCGCTTGCGGTCGATGCGCACATATAGGATGTTCTTCTGGTCGTACTCAAACTCCACCCAGGAGCCGCGATACGGAATGATCTTGCCCAGGAAGTAGGTGCGATTGTTGGCCGTCTCAAAGAAGACGCCCGGCGAACGGTGCAGCTGGGAGACGATCACGCGCTCCGTGCCGTTCACAATGAAGGTGCCGTTGGGGGTCATCAGCGGAATATCGCCAAAGAAGACCTCCTGCTCCTTGATGTCGCGCACCGTCTTGGCACCGGTCTCCGGATCCTTGTCAAAGATCGTCAGCCGCACGGTGACCTTCAGCGGCGCCGAGAACGTCATGCCCCGCTCTTCGCACTCCTGCTGGTCATACTTCAGCTGCAGTCCCACCGGGTCGCCGCACTTGTTACAGAAATCCGGCGTGTTCTTGTTGTACGTGCCGCACTTCTGGCACAGCACATCGCCCGGATGGAACGGATCGGTAATCACCATCGAGCCGCAGGTGACGCAGGCCGTACGCAAATGATGCAGCCCCTTCAGGTGGCCGCACTTGCACTCCCAGTTGCCAATCGAAAAATCCACAAAATCCAGCTGCGAGACATTGCGGAAGTCGGTGATCGGAAAGACCGAGGTAAACACCGACTGCAGGCCGTTGTCATCGCGCTCATTCGGCAGCATGTCCATCTGCAGGAAACGCTCATAGGAGCGACGCTGGACCTCAATGAGATTGGGGATCTGAATGGCGGTTGGAATCTTGGAAAAATCGAGTCGGCTGCGAATGGCGCGATTCTCGTTCGGCATGCTTCACTCCTGAGACCCGTATCCCACGGCTCCGGCCCCATTGCCGGCTACCTGTCTGCTCCCCGCCCAGGTCTCTCTGCGGGTCGCCTGCATCCTTCAGGCCTGCTGCCCGAAATCCACATCTTGTCGAAACTGCTCTGGACCGCTACACTGCATTTGAGTTCAGCCGGATTCCGGGCTTCCCCGCATCCGCCGGCCCTGCTCAGGCAGGACAGACAACAAGGCCCGCGAGACAATACGCCTCACGAGCGCAGAGTACCGACTGTGCCCTGATCCTGTTGATTCTGCTTTCTCTGTAAGACCAAACCGTCTGCCCGCCGCCTGGTTGAACGCCCACCTGCAACCCGCTGCCAGCCGAGCTGCGAAGATCTTCTCGTTCATTCCCTGTGCCACCCACTCCTTCAGCTACAACCCGGCAGGATTGCTCTCTGAAGGCAACGTCAAGCTACAACATCCGAAATAATCGGGAACAGGCAACAGGGAAAGACACGCATCCTATAATGTAGCGCGTCTTTCCCAGGAATGCAAACGACAGCCAGAAATCGAGAACTACTTGATCTCGATCGTAGCCACGCCTTCAAACTTCTTCTTGATCGACTCGGCCTCTTCCTTGCTCGCGTTCTCCTTGAGCGGCTTCGGCGCGCCATCGACCAGGTCCTTGGCTTCCTTCAGACCCAGCGAGGTCACTTCACGAACAGCCTTGATCGTGTTGATCTTGTTCGCGCCGGCATCCTTCAGGATCACCTGAAACTCGGTCTGCTCAGCCACTTCCGCCGCTGCCGCACCACCGCCGGCCGCAACCACGGCCACCGGGGCTGCTGCTGCAGCCGAAACGCCAAGACGCTCTTCCAGCTTCTTCACCAGGGCTGCTGCTTCCAGCAGGCTCAGGCTCACAATCTGCTCTTCCAACTGATTCAAATCCGCCATTGTTATTCTCCCATCCTGAAAATCTTTGTTGTTGCTACCCGCAGGAACCAGCGATCAGGGTTTCCGATGTGCCAGACAAGCACCCCCTGCGCGGAACTCGGGCAAACCTTATTCCGCCGCAGCGGCAAACTTGCTTTCCTTCACGCCCTGATTGACCACCACGGCCAGATCGCGGCCCGTGGCGTTCATCACCGTCACCAGCCGCTGGGCCGGTGCGTTGATCAGGAACAGCAGCTTCGAATACAGCTCCTGCTTGCCCGGCATGCTGGCCAGAGCCTTTACTTCCTCGGCCGTAATCAGCTTGCCATCCACAACTCCCAGCTTGAAGGTGAACTGCGCATTGTCGCCCACCCATTTGGAGAAGGCCTTGGCCAGCTCCACCGGATCGCCCGACGTGAATGCAGCCGCGCTGACGCCCTTCAGGCCCTTGAGCGCCGCTTCCACGCCCGTGCCTTCGCCCGCCTTGGCAGCCAGCTTGTTCTTCAGCACCCGATACTTGCCGCCGGCGCCGCGAACCACCTTGCGCAACTCAAAATCCTGGGCCACGGTCAACCCGCTAAAGGTGCCGACGATTGCCGTCGTCGAGCCGGAGATCTCTCCAGCCAGCAACTGCAGCTTCTGCTTCTTCTTTGCCCTGCTCAATGCCATTGTCTTGACTCCCGCGCAAAGCCATCCGGCCCCGCACACCCGACCCACAGCCGGGACTTCATTGAGAAACCACCCTGAACCCGCGAAAACCACCCGAGCAGCCTTCCACAACGGGAAGTCACCTGCCGGGCAGCCGGAACTACTTGATCGAGGCGTCAGCCACGGCGCTGTCAATCGGCACGCCCGGACCCATCGTCGAGCTCAGCGTGATCCCCTTGACATACTTGCCCTTGGCCGCCGAAGGCTTGGCGCGCATCACGCTGGCCAGCACGGTCGTCGCATTCTCCACCAGCTTGTCAGCCTCAAAGCTCAGCTTGCCCACCGGCACATGGACCAGCGCCGTCTTGTCGGCGCGGAACTCCACCTTGCCAGCCTTGATCTCCTTGACCGCCGCAGCCACGTCCTGGGTCACCGTGCCCGTCTTGGGATTCGGCATCAGGCCACGCGGACCCAGCACCTTACCCAGACGACCAACCGACTTCATCATGTCCGGCGTCGCGATCAGCGCGTCAAATCCAGTCCAGTTTTCCTTCTGGATGCGCTCGACCATCTCTTCGCCGCCCACAAAGTCCGCTCCGGCAGCTTCGGCTTCCTTCAGCCGATCGCCCGTGGCCACCACGGCCACAATCTTGGTCTTGCCCAGCCCATGCGGCAGCACCACCGTGCCGCGCACCATCTGGTCGGCATGGCGCGTATCCACGCCCAGACGCAGCGTCAGATCCACCGTCTCGTCAAACTTGGCAAACTTGACCTTCTGCAGCAGCGTCACCGCTTCCGGCAGCAGATAATTCCGCTGCTCAACGGCCGCGCGCGACTTCGCAATATTCTTGCTGGCTTTCCGTGCCATTCATCCCTCATCTCCCACCGCACTCGCCAGTTTCGCTTTTGTTGCGAAAAACCCGGAGAATCCGCCCTTGCAGCGCCTCTCGAACAGGCTCGAATACCGTGGTACTGTTGATGGCCCCGAAGTTGCTCCCGAAAGAGCGATCAGGGCATATTCTTTGAATATAGCGGAAGCAGGTGCAAAGCGCAAGCGCTTTGCACATCCACTCCACGTTTTCCCCGCGCTTTGCTGGCTTACCGGCTGGTCTGCACCAGCGCCTCGGTGGCAACTTCAGCCAGTCTTGCCACTCCGGTCTGAATCTTCTCCTCGGTGGCATTGGAGAAGTTCAGCCGCATAAACCGCGTTCCGGAGCCATGCGGGAAGAAATCCTTGCCCGGCACAAAGACCACCTTGCGCTCAATCGCGCTGGGCAGCATCGCCCCGGCGTCCACCCACTCCGGACAGGTGACCCACAGGAACATGCCGCCCTCCGGATGCGTCCAGCGATAGCCCTCCGGCATCGACTCGCTCAGGCAGCGGTCCATCAGCGCAAACCGGGCGCCATACAGCCGGCGAATCCCTTCAATATGCCCTGCGCTGTCAAAATCCGTCAGATAGCGGTCCACAATCCGCTGGTCCAGGTTGGAGGTGTGCAGGTCGGCTGCCTGCTTGGCAATCGCCAGGCTGCGGAGCAGCGTGGGATGCCCAGCGATCCAGCCGACGCGCAGGCCCGGCGTAATGGTCTTCGACACCGTGCTCAGGTAAAGGACAATCCCCTCGCGATCCAGTGCGGCAATCGGCGGAATCTCCGCCCCGCGATAGCGCAGTTTGCCATACGGATCATCCTCGACCACGACCAGGCGATGACGCGCAGCCAGCGCATAAATGGCCTGCCGACGCTCGGCGGCCAGCGTGATCCCGGTCGGATTCTGGAAGTTGGGAATCAGGTAGAGCAACTTCGGGCGCTCCCGCAGAATCGCAGCCTCCAGCGCCTCCGGCACCAGACCCCACTCATCCATCGGAACCGGCACAAAGCGCGCCTCATAGGCCTGAAATGCCTGAATCGCGGCCAGATAGGTCGGGCTCTCCGTCAGCACGCAATCGCCCGGATCAAGCATCACCTTGCCAATCAGATCCAACCCCTGCTGCGAACCGCTGGTGACGAGGATATTCTCCGCCGTTGACGCCGCCCCGCGGCTCTGCATCTCGGCGGCAAACTTCTCACGCAGCGGACCAAAGCCCTCCGTAACCGCATACTGCAGCGCCTGCGGTCCGGCTTCAGCCAGCACACGCTCCACAGAATGGGCGATCTGGGCCACAGGAAAACACTCCGGCGCCGGAAGGCCGCCGGCAAACGAGATCATCTCCGGCTGCTCGGTCACTTTCAAGATCTGCCGGACAGCCGACGGGCGCATATGGCCCATGCGGCGCGACAAGGTGTACTCCATCCTGCCCTCTTTCGTCATCCCAATTCTTTCAGGACCATCGCTGGCCCTCCACTTGCTCGATTCTACCGGCTGCAAGCAAAAACGACCTTCCTGCGAGGGAAGGTCGTTTTCAGCATGCAAACTGCTTCGCTTCCTGCTTATCCCACCACTTCAATGCCCATCGAGCGGGCCGTGCCCTTGATGCTCTTCACGGCAGCTTCCACGGAGGCGGCATTCAGATCCGGCATCTTCTGCTCGGCAATCTCGCGAATCTGCTTTTCGGTCACCTTGCCGACCTTGTCCTTGTTCGGTGCGCCTGCACCCTTCTGCACGCCAGCGGCCCGCAGCAGCAGGTTGGAGGCCGGCGGAGTCTTGGTCACAAAGGTGAAGGTACGGTCCGCGTAGACCGTGATGACGACCGGGATGGTGAAGCCTTCCATCTCCTTGGTCTGGGTCCGCGCGTTGAACTGCTTGCAGAACTCCATGATGTTGACCTGGGCCTGACCCAGTGCCGGGCCCACGGGAGGTGCGGGAGTCGCTTTGCCGGCAACGATCTGCAGCTTCACATAACCGGTGATCTTCTTC
This sequence comes from Acidobacteriota bacterium, assembly GCA_021804965.1. Classification (GTDB taxonomy): domain Bacteria; phylum Acidobacteriota; class Terriglobia; order Terriglobales; family Acidobacteriaceae; genus Acidicapsa. The sequence goes on along the minus strand of JAJZGG010000108.1, from coordinate 1,905 downwards.
GGAGGTGCCATTTCGATTTCCTTTTGTCGCGCCTCTTCCGGCTTCTGGCTGCCGGTCGGGCCAACGTTGCATCAATTTTGGTAAAGCCCATCCCGCGTTTGCCTACAACCGAAGCGCGCCAGAGGCAGCATCGGCTAGAAGCTGAAAGCTACTGGCGGGAAGCAGCCCTACTCAATCTTTTCCACTTTGCCAAACTCCAGTTCCACCGGCGTCGAACGGCCAAAGATCGTGACCATCACCTTCAGGGTCTCGCGATCCTCATTCACCTCGTCCACCACGCCATTGAAGTTGGCAAACGGCCCGTCGGTAATCCGCACGGACTCGTTCTTCTCAAACTTGATCTTCTGCCGCGGCTTTTCGCGGGCTTCGGTCGAGCGGTTCAGCAGCGAGCTGATCTCTTCTTCGCTCAAGGCCACCGGCTTGTCGCCCGTGCCCAGGAAGCCGGTCACCTTCGGCGTCTCCTTGATGATGTGCCAGATCTGGTTGTCCAGCTCCATCTCAATCAGCACATAGCCCGGGATGAAAACCCGCTCGACTGTGCGCTTCTTGCCGTTGACCGTCTCCGTCACCTGCTCGGTGGGCACAATGATCTGGCCAAACTTGCTCTCCATGCCGAAGGCCTGAATCCGGCTCTCCAGCGACTCCTTCACCTTGCGCTCAAAGCCGGAGTAGGCATGCAGGATGTACCAGCGGAAGTTCTCATTCCGCGCTGGCTGGGCGGCTTCTTCGTTCGGCTCTACGCCTGTTGGCTGATTCTCTTCCATCGCTGCTCTCAATCTCGCTTCCGGCTGGAATTCTCCGGCCATCCTGCCAGGCTCCGTCCAGGGAGCCAGCTGCCTGCCAGCCTAGGAACCGGCCAGCCGATCCATCACCTGCTTGACCGCATAGGCAAAGACCGTGTCGGTGACATAAAAATAGGCCGCAAAGAAAAAGACCACGGCCAGCACGACGATCGTCGTCGTCTGCACTTCCTTGCGCGACGGTGCCACCACCTTGCGCATCTCGGCCCGTACATCGCTCAAAAACCCGCGGAAACGCTCGACCGAACCGGTCACTGCGGCCACTTTCGAATCACCGGCCTTGCTTTCCGTGATTGCTGCTGTCTTTGCCATCGCCTGACATCCTGTTCTGCTGGCTGCCGCTCAACGTGCGCCTGCCGGCATGCCTTTACGGCTGCGCAGGGACAATCCCCGCCAACCGCCTGATCCTTCCACCATCCGGCGCCTGCAACTGCCTGCGCCCCAATTTCCCTGCTGTGCGGCTGGGAGCTGACTCCCATGCCACCTTTAGCTGCAGAAGAAACATGGAAGAGAATTGGCAGGGGCGGAGGGATTCGAACCCCCAAAATCGGTTTTGGAGACCGACGGTTTAACCGTTGAGCCTACGCCCCTGCATCCATCCGAAGGAAATACCCTCGGAAACTCACTCTTACTTGGTTTCCCGGTGCGCCCGGTGCGTGCGGCAGCGCTTGCAGAACTTCGAGAACTCCAGACGGCCGGTGGTCGTCTTCTTGTTCTTCGTCGTCGTGTAGTTGCGCTCCTTGCACTCAGTGCACTGCAATGTCACAATCTCTCGCATCTCTTCATCCTAACCGATGCAGACCGGATTTTCCCCGGATCCACACCCAAACTGATTGCTTCCCGCGCGGGGCCAGTATCGGTCTGTGCGCGCGTATTCTGCCTGTTGCCGGGGCGGCTGTTCCGCCGCCCCATTGCCTTGCCAGCCTGCTCCAGCCCTCCCGCCTGCCCATCCGGTCAGGTTCGGGTCGAGCCTTCAGGCCGGGTTTACGCCAGGATCTCCGAGATCGCTCCGGCGCCCACCGTGCGGCCGCCCTCACGAATCGCAAAACGCAGACCCTTTTCCATCGCCACCGGCGTCTGCAGCTCGATCTCCAGCTGGATGTTG
>JAJZGG010000032.1 GCA_021804965.1 Acidobacteriota bacterium | reverse complement strand
AGCTCATCCAGCGTATGGAAGCCGGCGAGCAGCGGGTCACAGGACTCGACGATCGCCAGACCGAGGAGACCTTCGAGACCGACTTTACCGCCCGCAAAAACCCCTACCGCGCCTACATCACCATCATCGAAGGCTGCGACAAATTCTGCGCCTACTGCGTCGTCCCCTACACGCGCGGCAAGGAGCGCAGCCGCAGCGCGGAGTCCGTCCTGGAGGAAGCCCGCCGCATCGCCGACATGGGCTACACCGAGATTCAGCTCCTCGGGCAGAACGTGAACAGTTACCGCGATCCATCTGGAAAGAAAAGCTTTGCTGAGCTACTGGCCGCAGTCGGTCAGATTCCCGGCATCCGTCGTGTCCGCTTCACCACCAGCCATCCGCGCGACTTCACCCGGGATATCGTTGAGGTCATCGACGCCGTTCCCACGCTCTGCGACCATGTGCACCTGCCGGTCCAGTCCGGCTCCACGCGCGTGCTTCGGCAGATGGCACGGGAGTACACGCGCGAGTGGTATCTGGAGCGAATCTCCTGGATCAAGGCCGCTCGACGGCCCATCTCGCTGTCCACGGACATCATCGTTGGCTTTCCCGGCGAAACCCCGCAGGAGTTTGAGGAGACCATCACCCTGCTCGATGAAGTCCAATATGACGCCGTCTTCGCCTTCAAGTACTCGGCCCGGCCCAATACGCCCGCCCTGGTCATGATTGACTCGCTCTCGGAAGAGGAGAAGTCCAAGCGGCTTCAGATCCTGCTCGACCGCCAGAAGGAAATCCAAAGAGTCAACTATGAGAAGCATATAGGCGAAATCATGGAAGTGATGGTTGAGGGATACCAGAGCGCCCGCGAGCAGGTTTCCGGGCGCAGCTCCCAGAACAAGCCTGTCAACTTTACCTGGGCGCACCCCATCGCGCCCGCTCCCGGCAGCTACCAGCAGGTTCGCATCACCCGGACATTCCCCAACAGCCTGGCCGGTGAGGCCGTCCAGTAGCTTCAGTCCGGCAATCGAGAGGAGGGAAGTGCCATGGATATCGAGATGCGCATTCGCGGGCTCATGATGGACCCCAACACCAATATGCCCATTGTCATCCTCAAGGATGTGGCCTCGGAGATCGTTCTTCCCATCTGGGTCGGCATCTATGAGGCCAACGCCATCGCCGTCGAGATTGAGAAGGTACAGCCTCCACGTCCGCTCACGCACGATCTGTTGAAAAAGCTCATGCAGAGCATGAATGCCAAGCTGGAAAAGATTGTCATATCAGAGCTTAAAGACGACACGTTTTACTCGGTTCTGTGGATGCGGCAGGACGAGGACTGGGTGACGCTCGACGCCCGACCCTCCGATGCCATCGCCCTGGCTCTGCGCATGGACTGCCCGATCTACGTCTCGGAGGCCCTGCTGGCTCAGGCAAGGCTGCAGGCGCAAAGCGGGGAGGGCAGCGTCGGCACCGAGCACCTCAAACGCTGGCTGGAAGGCTTGAACGATGAAGATCTGGGCAAATACAAGATGTAACCTTTTCTGTCGCGTTATCGGACTTGTTGCCCTCCTCGGAACGATTGCAGCCGCGCCACTTCGGGCAGCTGTGCCTACCGACTGGACAGCACCGCAGAAGCCCTTTGCCATCGGCAGTAATCTCTACTACGTAGGCAGTCGCGACCTGGCCGCCTATCTGGTGGTCACGCCGCAGGGAAACATCCTCATCAATGCCAATCTTGCCAGCTCGCCATCGCAGATCCGGGCAAGTGTGCGCGCTCTGGGCTTTCACTGGCGGGATACCCGTATCCTGCTGCTCAGCCAGGCGCACTACGACCATGCCGCCGGAGCCGCCCAGGTGGTGCGCGAGACCGGAGCCAGGCTCATGGTCATGGACGGTGACGCGCAGGTGGTGGAAAGCGGAGACGCCCACGACTTCGGCGGTCCCGGTCTGTTGCCCTATGCGCCCGTCCACGTCAATCACGTCCTCCACGACGGGGAAACGGTTCGCCTCGGCGGAGTGGTTCTGGTGGCCCACAAAACGGCAGGGCACTCGCGGGGGTGCACCACCTGGACCATGACCACCCGAATTGCCGACCGTCCTGAGCCGGTGGTGATCGTCGGAGGATACGCGCCGCTGGACTCCTACCGACTGGTCGCCAGCCCCGGCCATCCGGCCTCTTATCCGGGGATTGCGGCGGACTTTGCCGCCACGTTCAAGACTCTGCGCGCCTTACCGTGCGAGGTTTTTCTCGGTGCCCATGGCAGCTACTTCGACATGCAGGCCAAGCTCAGGCGCCTGCCGTCCGAAGGGCAGCGCGTCTGGATGGATCCCGTCGGATACCAGTCGCTGATACACGATGCACAAGGCGACGTCCAGCAGCGCATCCGGCAGCAGGAACAGGCTCGCAACTAGCAAGACTCGCTGCAAAGGGCAGCATATTGCTTTCACGCAACCCGCATATCACCAAGACGTTTAGGCGGAAAACCTCAAGCATTGATACCGGCCCGAGAGTCCCGCATTCCAGACATCTGCTAGGGGGAATCCTTCCGGCGATTCTTTTATTACAGAATATCTGTTATCGGACATAATCGATCTGGCGAGTTCCTGACGCCCATCCCTCACCAATCTCTTTTAAGGCTCAATCCAGATCGATCCCACGCCTTTGGCGTCCTCTGAATTATCCGGGGCCAGATTTAGATCGGTGCGGCGTTCCAACACCACCCGTCCATGCGGCGCATCAAAGACCACGCGGCGGAACAGCGCCAGGATATTTGTCCCCACCACGCCATCGGTCCGGCGGCGATCCGAGAATGCCGGTGTCGAATGCATCAGGAAGACCGGCAGCCGTTGCATCTCCGTGTGGCCAATCAGGCAGAACGGCACCACCACCGATTGCAGGTCGAAGAGTCCGCCAATCCCGTAGGCCTCGGCCGGAATCAGGGGTAACGCGCCACGCCGGTCCGTATCGGTGATATGCGTCCGCTGGATGAAGCTTTCATAGAGCATCACCGTGGCATCGCTGCCAGTATCCAGGTCCAGCAAGGCGCTGCGCTGTCCGCTGCGGCTCGTGGCCAGTTCCACGGGAATGGCAACGGAATCGCCCTGCGAAGAGACGTCCAGCACTTCCCCATTGCCGTGATAGGTGAATCCACGGCGCGGGTAAAAGGTCATCATCCGGTCGGCAAAGTCAATCTCCACAATGAACTGGTGCAGCACCGGCAGCCCCAGAATGCCATCCAGATGATGCACATTCAGCAGTTCCAGGTTGTGCAGGTCAATGATCGTCATGGAGCTGGCCACCGGCAGCACGCCGATCCGGGCGTCCAGGTTTTGTGCAGCGGCAATGCGTACCCTGCCGCTGCCATAGCCCATCCCGCGTTGTTTTTCCACCATCACCGGATGAATCCCGAGCTGCTGGGAGGTGTTCAGGTCCAGGATGTTGACGCTCGAGCCGGTATCAAAGAGAAAGACCAGTCCCGGGCGTCCATTCACGGTCAGCGTCAGGAAGATATGGTCCTTCGAGTACTCAAACGGCACGGTAAAGCTGTGCTCAAAGCGCGGCTCTCCGGAATAGGTGGCCGAGGACCATGTGGAGGATGTGGCGGCTGCGTGCGCCCGGGGCGCAACGAGAAATCCGCCCGCCAGCACCAGGAGCATGGGCAGAATGGGAACCAGTGGATTGCGGAAGGGCTGGGTGCGAGTGACCATGGGACACCTCGACTTGGAACTCCGCCAGGAAGAGCGCGCCGGAGGGTGCGCAGCGGAATTGTGCCCAAGTAGACACCCAAACGCCCGCAGATGCAAGCAGAAATCAGGAATTATTTTTTGAGCCGGGCCGGAACCCTCAGGCCAGCCGTCGTGCTTCCCTGCTCCAGCGCAGCAGCAGCGTCAGTGAAATCACGACCAGTGCCAGCGTCAATCCGGTCCAGATGCCATGGATGCCCCAGTGAAAGGCAAAGCAGAGCACCAGTCCCAGCGGCAAACCCAGCAGCCAGTAGCCCACAAAGTTGGCCACCATCGGAATCCGTGTCTCTCCCAGCCCGCGCAGTGAGCCGGTGCAGATTGTCTGGATGCCGTCAAAGACCTGAAAGGCCGCCGCAATCCACAGCAGCGAGGGGCCCAGCGCAAGCACCCGCGGGTCATGCGTATACAGCTCGATGAGCGGTCGCGGCACCAGCAGGAAAAACACCCCGGCCAGCACCATGAACGCCACGCCCAGCCCCAGCGCAATCCAGGCCGCACGCCGAGCCGAGGCAAACCGCCGCGCGCCAATCGCGTGGCCCACGCTCACCGCTGCCGCCGAGGAGATTCCCAGCGGCACCATATAGGTAATGCTGGCGTAGTTCAGCGCAATCTGGTGCGTGGCCAGAGCAATCGGGTTCACCCAGCCGGCGGCCAGCGTCGCCGTGTTCCACGCGCCCACCTCCAGCGTAATCTGCCCGGCTGCCGGCAATCCCAGCCGGATCAGCGACCGGATGCGCTCCCACTGCGGAGCCGCCCAATGATGAAAAAGCGGATGCCCGCGCTGCCGTTCATAGCGCCAGGCAAAGAACAGCAGCGACAGCGCCATGGACAGTCGCGCCAGCACCGTGGACAGCGCCGAACCCCGCACGCCCATCGCCGGAAAGCCCCAGTGCCCATAGATCAGCAGCCAGTTCCCTGCCCAGTTCAGCAGATTCGCCAGCACGTAGGTCACGGTAATCACCTTCACCTGACCCACGCCCTGCAGATACCGCCTGGCTGCGGCATACAACAGCAGCGGCGGCAGGCTCAGAATCAGCACCCGCAGATAGGCCGCGGCAGGATGCGCCACCTCCGGCGCAATGCCAAACCGCGTATACCCGAAGCTGGCCAGCAACAGCAGCAGCATCAGCGCAGGAGTCACGGCCAGTGCCAGATAGATGCCCTGCGCCAGCCAGCGATGGCAATCATCGTGGTCGCCGCGCCCATAGGCCTGGGCCACGGCCGTATCCAGCCCGAGCAGCAGACCAATGCCAAACAGCGACGGCGTATAGAAGACCGCATTGCCCAGAGCCACGGCGCCAATCGCATCCGGCCCCAACCGGCCCACCATGATGGTGTCCACCACGCCCTGCGCCATCCATCCCAGCTCGCTCAGCACCACCGGCACAGCCAGGCGCACCAGCGCAGAGGCTTCCTGCTTCCATTCTGCTGACAGTCTCCGGGACATTCCCTCTACTCTACCCGAATCCGTGCACAGATGCCGCAGCATCGCGCCGAGCTTCCGCGTGGAAATCCGCCAAAAAGAAACGCCTGCCGGTCGCGTGGGCATCCGGCAGGCGTTTCCCGTTGGCCAAGGTTAGAATTCCAGCCGCAGTGCAAACTGGATCTGGCGTTCGCGATAGATCGTATTCCCGGCCGTATTGGGTACCGAGAAATTTCCCACCGCATTCAGTACATTACCGGTCACGTTATAGGCCGTCGTGTTCACGCTGGTAAAGTTCTCCCGGTTGAACAGGTTGAAGGCCTCCGTCAGCGCCTCCAGCCGATACTTCTGGGCAAACAGCAGGCTGCGCGACAGTCGCATGTCCACATTCTCGATCCGTGGCTGCTCCAGCGTATTGCGCCCGGCCAGAATCAGGTAGTTTGCGCCGCCCGAGCCATTCAGCGAGCCGCGTGCGCCGGGTACCGTCTTCACCTTGGTATCCGTTCCATTCACCCCATAGGAGTACGGTAGGCCGGACTGCTCGGTATAGATGGGCGACAGCAGCCAGCCGTTTGCAAACTGGTCCAGCAGCCGGTTCTTCAGGTGGAAGCTCGGCGCCCAAACCAGGCTTCCCACAAAGCGCTGCGGAATATTGGTCACCGATTTGCCGTAGTCGAAGGCCACCGTGAACGGATCAAAGGGATCGTTCGTGTCCGCTCCCGAGGTCTGATTCTGCCCGTAGTCCAGTGCCTTCGAGAAGGTGTAATTCACCTGGAACTGGATGCCGTTGGCCAGCCGGTGTTCGGCCTGCACCACCAGCGCGTTGTAGTTGCTGTTGATGTTGCTCACGATATCGGTCATGCTCTGGAAGGCCGGATTCACCCGGGCCGAGTAGAGCGGCACCGTGAAGGATTTGCCCGAATACCTGCCGCCGTTGATCGTGTAGGTCTGCGTGGATGTGGCCGGGGCGATATTCGTATCCACAAAGTTCGGCAGCTGCCGCCCCAGGCTCATCAGATAGCTCACCGACAGCACCGTATTCCATCCCACCTCGCGCTGGATCGCCAGATCCGCCTGCTGAATCATCGGCGCGCGGAAGTTGTGATCGAAAAAGTGGATGCTCGGTGGCAGCGAATTCGTGATGCTGGTCGCAATCGTCTTGGGATAGACCAGCGCATTCGGATTCAGAGTGCCATTGTTCACCGGGTTCAGCGTATACAGAAACTGCGACGCCGAGGTTCCCGTGGAGGCAATCGCCTGATAGATGGTGCCGTTCAGGATGCGCCCATAGAAGATGCCATAGCCGCCGCGCACCGAGGTCTTCCCTGTCTTGAACGGGTCCCAGTTGAAGCCGAAGCGCGGGCCAATGTTGTTCCGGTCGCTGGGAAACGACGCCGTCTGCGGCACGGCTGCATTGGGAATCTGCGGGCTGGGCAGCATCTCATACTCGTAGCGCATGCCCAGATTCAGCGTCAGGAACGGCGTCACCTTCCAGTCGTCCTGCACATAGACGGCAATGTCATTCGTATTCAGGCTGAAGGACGGCGACCCGAATCCCTGCTGATAATCCTGGTAGCAGGGGAAGCTTCCCGGCTTGTTGTCGCGCGTCGCATCGCAGCCGGCCGTGGTCTGGCCCAGCGAACGGGTGTATTCCGTGATGAAGTCGGCAATGTTGGCAAAGTTGTAGGATCCGCCGCCGGCATTCAGGAAGTTTGCCACGTCATTCACATGCCGATAGTCCATGCCTGCGTTGATGACCTGATTGCCGCGAACCCAGGTCAGCGTGTCGGAGAACTCGTTCTCCGTCTCCAGTGGATACTGCGGACGCGGCAGATAGGTCGGCTCGCCAAAGATGATTCCGCCATCGTTGACTGCCACCGACGGTGGGAGTCCATTCGGCCCCGTCAGCGGCTCGCCCGGTGCCGGCTTCTGCGGAGTTTCGTAGTCGAACTCCCGCGTGTGCTGGTAGCGGGCCTGGTTGCTCAGCATGGAGTTGATGAAGAAGTTCTCCACGGCATTGATCGTGTCAATCTTCACAAAATCATTGCCAAAGCTGGCAATGCCGCGATTCACAACCGGATTCGTCTGCACGCCGCCGGGCGAGTCCCACCGCATCCGGTTGTACTCGACGGTTGCCGTATTGCGATCGTTGATCGTCCAGTCCAGCTTGGGAAAGTTGATGATCTGGTCGCCCACGCGCGGCACAATCCCGGTCAGGCTGTTCAGGAACTGTACACCCGCATTGATCTGCGCCTGCGTCAGCCCGCGGGAGAGCATGCAGCTCTGCGCGCTCACGCCCTTCACGCAGATATTCTGCGTGGGATCGGTAATGTTGAAGAACGTGGGCTGTGCCGTGGCCACGCCGGGAAAGTTCCGCTGCTGCTGGTCATAGGCATAGAAGAAGAACAGCTTGTCCTTGCGCAGTGGGCCGCCCAGCGTCAGTCCCCACTGGTGGCGCTTGTCCTTTGGCTTCAGCGGCTCTTCCGCCACAGAATTGGTCAGCGGGTTATACACGCCCAGCTTGAAGAAGGGATTGGTCGCGCCAAAGTCGTTGTCGCGGTAGTACCAGAAGGCCGAGCCGTGCAGTGTATTCGTTCCGCTCTTCGTCACCGCGTTCACCACGCCACCGGCCGCGCCGCCATACTCCGCCGTGTAATTCGAGGTGTTCGCCTGGAACTCGCGAATGGCTGCCTGCGTTGTCGAGTAGCCAATGCGCGTATAGCCGCGCTCCACGGAAAAGAAGGCCTGATTATCATCAATGCCATCGACGGTGTTGTTGTTCATCACGTTGGAAATGCCGCGAAAGCTGATCAGCCCGAACTGGTTCGTCAGCGCCGCACCCGGCGTCAGCAGCACAAAGCTCGTCCAGCGGCGGCCATTGATGGGCAGATTGTTGATCGACGTCTGGTTGATGTTGGCCGAGAAGTCCGCCGAATTCGTATTCAGCACCGGCGCCTCGCCGCTCACCGTCACCGTCTGCGAGGAGCTGCCCACCGAAAGATGCGGGTCCACCTCGGTCAGCCGTCCCACCTCCACAATCACATGCTCTGTGCGCGAGCTGTCAAAGCCGCTGGCATCCACCGTCACCGTGTAGCTGCCCGGGGCCAGCCGTACCACGCGATAGTATCCACTGGCATCGGTCGTCACGGTCTGCACCGCATTCGAGCCATTGTTCAACACCTTGACCGTAGCCCCCGGCACCACCGCATTCTGCGCATCGAAGACATTGCCGCCGATGGCTCCGTCCACCGTCGATTGTGCCTGCAGCAGCAGCGGACAGCCCACCAGAACCGCGAAAAACGCGCACACGCGCGCAAGAGCAGAAAGTCGCATCCATGCCTCCAGAAAAAACAACAAGCATTCCGTATTGCTGTTTCTCTTTTAGCAAAGTGTGTTGAAAGGAATGTGAACAGGCCGAAGTCCAACCATCCGGCATTCGCGAACCGATCCTACAGCATCGGCTTGCGCAGGCACGCCAGCCGTTCCGCCGCTGGCAGCGCGGCCAGATCCTCCGCCACCGTCCGCTGCGTCACCGGATGCCGCAGCTCCGGCGCAATCTCTGCCAGCGGCAGCAGCACAAAGGCGCGCTCCGTCATGCGCGGATGCGGAAGCACCAGTTCCGGCGTCTCCACCATGCTGTCGCCCAACAGCAGCAGATCCAGATCCAGCGGACGCGGCCCATTGCGCACCGCCCGCGTGCGATCCCGTCCAAATTCCGCTTCCAGCCGCTGCAGCGCGGCCAGAATCCTCAGCGGCTCCCACTCGGTTGCAATCTGCACCACCGCATTGTGAAACCACGGCTGCTCCGCGTACCCGACCGGAGGCGTCAACCACAGCGAAGATCGGGCCTGCAGCACACCCACCTCCTGCAGCCGCACAATTGCCGCCGCCAGCGTTGCCGCCGGTGGGCCTGCCTGCGAATCCAGATTCGCGCCCAGCGCGATCGTGGCCAGTCGTCGAGTCACGGCAGCATCCCATCGCTGCGCCCGTCCAAACCGCCTTCGGCCCTGGCTGCATCCAGCAGCTCCACGCGCATGCGTGCAATGCGAAAGCCATCCATCTCCGTCACCGTAAAGCGGCGTCCGTCATAGACGAACCAGTCATCCGGTCGTGGAATCCGTCCCAGCTGCGTCAGCGCAAATCCTGCCAGGGTTTCCACGTCCGCTTCGTGCGGCAGCGACCACTGCATCTGCGTCTCCAGATCGCGCAGGTTCAGGCTGCCTTCCAGCAGCAGCGCACCCGACGCCGTCGTCAGGATGGGCCGCACCGGGTCGTCAAACTCGTCCTCAATCTCGCCCGTCAACTGCTCAATCGCATCCTCGGCCGTCACCAGTCCCGTCGTTGTCCCATACTCGTCCACCACAATCGCAATCTGTCGCCGTCGCCGCTGCAGCTCCTCAATCAACCCCGCCACGGACTTGGTCTCCGGCACCATCAGCACGTCGCGCATGATCTGCCGCAGCCGCAGATCCGAGATGGCCGCCGACCGCGTGCTGGCCGTGCTCTGGAAGTGCATCAGCCGCGCCACATCCTTGGCATAGACCATGCCGATAATGTGCTCCGGCGCATCCTCATAGACCGGAACGCGTGAATGCAGATGCTCATTGATGCTTGCGCTGGCCTGCTCCAGTCGCGTATCCGCCGGCAGCGAGATGATCTTCTGCCGCGGCGTCATGATCTGTCGCACGGTCAGCTCATCGATCTCCAACGCGTTGTGGATCAGCTTCTCCTGAAAGCCGGAGATCATCTCCATCCGGCGCGTTGCCGTCGCCGTCAGCTTCAGCTCCTCCGGCGAGTGCGCGGCAAGCTCCACCGTCAGCGGCACTCCAAAAAGCGCCAGCACTGCGCGCGCCGAATACTGCAGAAAGTGCAGCGCCGGTCGCGTCAGCGCCATAAACAGCAGCATCGGCCCGGCCACGGCAATCGCCATCGCCTCCACGCGCCGCAGCGCCAGCGACTTCGGCGTCAGCTCGCCCAGCAGCACATGCAGATAGGTGATGAGCGCAAAGCCAAAGATCGCCGCAATGGCATGCGCCAGCACACGCGCATGGGCCATGCCGCGCAGCAGGTCTTCCAGCACTCCTGCCGCCAGCGGTTCGCCCACCCAGCCCAGCGCCAGGCTGCACAGCGTCACCCCCAGCTGTACCGCCGGCAGAAAGCTGTCCAGGTCCTGCTGCAGCCGGCGCACCGCAGCCGCGCCCGTCACCCCATCCTCCACCAGTTGATCCACGCGCGTCCGCCGCAGCGAGACCAGCGCAAACTCGGCGGCAACAAAGTATCCGTTGGCCAGAATCAGGCCCATCACGGCGACGGATTGCAGGAGAAAATGGCCCGGCATTTGCACCTGAGTCTACCATCTGCCCCAAGCCATGGAACGAAATGCCTCGCCCATGCGTATGGGCTGATGTACGCCTGAGTTGCTCAAGGCAACCCGCAATACAAGTACTCGCGGTCGGGCATGTGGAGGATGGGATTGGCAACGTCAAGGAAGAAATCGCGTTTCTGGTTGTGGCTGGGGGCTGGAATCCTGCTGGTCGTCGTGCTGGCCGGTGCAGGATTGGCACATTTGGCAGGCGGCAACCATATTGATCCGAACAAGCTGGCCAAGGTCACACGCGCCGATGTCACGCGCTCCGTCGTGGCCACCGGAAAAATCACCCCCATCACCCAGGTCGAGGTCAAGTCCAAAGCCTCCGGCATCGTGGAAAAGCTCTTCGTCGACATCAATGACCGCGTGCGCAAAGGACAGCCGCTGGCCCAGCTTGACCAGCAGGAGATTGCCGCCCAGGTCTCCGCGCAGCGTGCGCAGTTGAGCGCAGCCAAGGCCAACATCGGCATCATCCAGGCAGACATCCAGCAGGATCGCGTCACCGCCAAGGCACCGGATCTGCCCATGTACAGGACCACCATGGAGCGCAACCTGGCCATGTTCAAGCAGGGCCTGGTCCCCCAGCAAACCCTCGACAACACCCGCCGCGACTACGAGGCCGAGCTGAACAAGCGCAATGCCGCCCAGGCCGCCATCCTCGTTGACCAGGCCAAGCTGAAGCAGGCCCAGGCCCAGGTGGCGCAGAACCAGGCCACGCTCGACCAGTTGCTCGAGCAGCTCAGCTACACCACCATCACCGCACCCATGGACGGCGTCGTGCTCTCCCGCGACGTGGAGATCGGCGATGCCGTCAGCTCCATCCTCGTGCTCGGCTCCACGGCCACGCTCGTCATGACGCTCGGCGACACCCATCAGGTCTACGTCAAGGGCAAGGTCGATGAGTCCGATATCGCCCACGTCTATCTCGGCCAACCGGCGCGCATCAAGGTGGAAAGCTTCCGCAATCGCTACTTCGAGGGCAAGGTGACCAAGATCTCACCCATGGGCGTCGAAAAGGACAACGTCACCACCTTCGAGGTCCGCGTCTCCATCGACAACCCCAACGGCGAGCTCAAGTCGCAGATGACCGCCAACGCGGAGATTCTGCTCGGTGTCCACAAGAACGTGCTCACCGTGCCGGAGAACGCCATCACCTACGACAACCAGAAGCAGGCCAGCGTCCAGGTGCCCGACCCGCATCAGAAATCCGGCATGCGCAAGGTGCCGGTCGTCGTCGGCCTCTCCAACGGATCGGTTACCGAGATTGTCAGCGGACTCAAGGACGGCGATACCGTCGTGCTGCAGTAGCATCCCGAAGTTTTCGTCAACACGCAACAGCAACAGGAGCACATCATGATCGCAGGAATGCTCAAAACAGGCGGAACCCTACTCGCTGCATCCGTACTCGCTTTCACAACTTCCCTGCCCGCGCACGCCGATGCGCAGTTTGAACGCACGCTGCACGTCGGCTCCGGCACCATGCTGCACATCACCACCGGGGCCGGCGATGTCCGACTGTCCACGGGCGCGGCCAATACCATTCATGTGGTCGGGGTCGTCAAGCGCGGCTGCGGCTGGGGCAACTGGGGAGATCGTCCCACCGAATCCCAGGTGCAGGCCATCGCCAACAATCCGCCCATCGAGCAGACCGGCAACATCGTCTCCATCGGCGCGCACATGCACACCATGAACTGCCTCTACATCCAGTACAGGATTGAGGCTCCCGCCGATGTACAGCTCGAGATCACCACCGGCTCCGGCGACATCACAGACAACGGCGTCGGCCAGCAGTCCCACCTGCGCACCGGCTCCGGAGATATCCGCGCCACCGGCCTGACCAACGGATTCTCCGCCGGAACCGGCTCCGGCAACATCGTCATCGACTCCGGCGGCAGCGGCAACGTTCGCGCCTCCACCGGCTCCGGAGACATCACCCTGCGCAATCTCTCCGGCGGCCTGCGCGCCACCACCGGCTCCGGCAATCTCCACGTCTCCGGAACACCCCGCACCGGCTGGTATCTCAGCACCGGCTCCGGCGATATCGGCCTCACGCTTGGCTCCGCGTCCTTCACGCTCGACGCGCACACCGGCTCCGGCGACATCCGCTGCAACGCAGGCAACATGTCCGAAGTGCAGTCCTCGCATCACGACTTCCATGCCCGGATCGGCGGCGGCGGACCGACCGTCGAAGCCCACACCGGCAGCGGCAACATTCACATCAACTGATCGCCCTCCCCCGAGCGATTCCGCAGCGGGCACCTGCCGACCAAACCCAGGTGCCCGCTGTGCAGCTTCCAGCCATCCCGATACACTGGTAGCGTATGGTTCGCGTTCACCGGTCGATTCCCACCCACAATCTTCAGCTGCTCGTCTTTGATCTCGACGGAACCCTGATTGACTCCAGCAGGGATCTCTGCAACTCCGTCAACGCCACGCTCCAGCACTTTGGCCTGCGCCCGCTCGAGGAGCCCGTCATCGCCAGCTTCATCGGCGACGGCGTCGGCATGCTCATCCGCCGCGCGCTGCTCGTTCCCGGAGAGCTGCCCGAGCACCTGCGCAACGACGAGGACTTCTTTGCCCAGGCACTCGACTACTTCCTCACCTGGTATCGCGCCCACAAGCTCGATTTCACCCGCGCCTACGACGGCGTACTGGAGTCGCTCGCAGCCCTGGCATCCGCCGCTCAGCCGCCCGTTATGACCGTGCTCACCAACAAGCCCGTCGGCCCGGCCCGCGCCATCTGCGACGGCCTCGGGCTGTCCCGCTTCTTAGCCGCCGTTCTCGGCGGAGACAGCTTCCCCACCAAAAAACCCGATCCCGAAGGACTGCTCGCCCTCATGCAGCAGTTCGGCGCCACGCCCCAGTCCACGTTGATGATCGGCGACTCCGAGGTGGATATGCTCACAGCGCGCAACGCTGGCGTCTGGTCGCTGGGCTGCAGCTATGGACTCTCGCCGGAAGGCATGCGCAGCGTGGGTCCCGATCTGGAAGTCGATCACGCCTCGGAATGGTTCCCGGCGCTCATGCCTGCACTGCATCGCTAACCGGAGCACCCCAGACCGCGCCTCACGCCCAATAGGAGATGCGCGAGCCGACCGGCAGCACCGGAGTCTTGCCACCCTCAGCAGGCGCATCGGCCACCCGCGGCTGCTCCGTCGCAGCCACTGCCGGTGAGGCCGGCTGCTCCTTGGGCTGGTTGCCGGAATCCCCCCGCCAGGCACTGGCCATCCACAGGCTTTCGCTGTCCTGCGAACCGGAATACACATCCTCCAGAATCCGCGGCTTGGCCGGTGCAGCATCCGTCTGCACCTGCTCATGCCGCAGCGTCTGCTGGGCCGCTCCGGGTTGTGTTCGCATCGCAGCTACGCGCATCCGGCACCATCCTGCCTCTTGCGCTGCCACACCCGACACTGGTTGGCGCCAGGGTGTCAGCCTGCACGGAAAAAGGGCAAGCAGCATGCCAAAGCCATCTTCAAGTGGATGAGAAATCTCTCAAAAACCGGTTCGAATCAGGCCAGCCAACGTGTGTGTCCACTCATCCAGCTCCGCCAGCGGAATGCACTCCCGGTCGCTGTGTGCCGTGTGCATGTCCCCCGGACCGATCACCACCACTTCCCCGGCAATCCGTGCCACCCGCGTCGCCTCCGAGCCAAAGCTGATGCCGGTGCGCGCGCGGCCCGTGATCCCGCTCAGCCGCGTGGCCAGTGCATCCTGTGCTGCCGGGGCAAAGCCCGGCTCATCGCGCAGCAGCTCCAGTGCCATCGTTGTGCCGGGCAGGGATGGCTCCATCGACTGCAGCAGGACGCGCAGCCGTTCCGGCACCGTGCCCGTTGGCTGTGCCGGAACGGCCCGCCACTCCACCAGAAACGAACACTCTCCGGGAATCATGTTCTTCGCCGTGCCGCCTGTGATCGTCCCCACGTTGAAGCTCGTCGTCGCAGGCTCAAAAAGCGAATCCTGCAGCAGCAGCGGAAGCCCCGGCAGCGCATCGCCTGCTCCATCCAGCACGCGCAGCAGCAGTGCCGCCGCTGCAGCAATCGCAGACCGTCCTTCGGCTGGAAACGCAGAATGCGCTTCCCTGCCCCGCACCGTCACGCGTGCCAGCCCATAGCCCTTGCCGGCCACCGCCGGTCGCAGGCTCGTCGGCTCGCTCACGATCGCGCGCTGCATCCGCAGATCCGGCCGCGCCGCCAACAGCTGCTCCATGCCCTTGCAGCCAATCTCCTCATCGGCCGTCAGCAGCAGCGCCACACCGGGCGCAATCACCTGCTGCGGCCCCTGCATCACCGCTGCCAGAAACGCCGCCAGCGCGCCCTTCACGTCGCATGCGCCCAGTCCGCGCGCCACCTTGCCATCGCTCGCCAGCTGGCAGGCCGTCTCCCACCCCACCGCCGGCGGCACTGTATCCGTATGGCACAGGAAGCCAAGCTCAATCCCCGCCGAAGCCCTTGGCGGCCGCGCCAGCAGATTCACCTTTCCCACCCCGGCCGCATCGCGATACGGCAGACGCTCGCACTGCCAGCCCAGCGGCTCCAGCAGATGGCAAACCCACTCCACCAGCGGCTGATTGCTCCGCGCAGACTCGCTCGGAATCCCCACCAGCGCCTGCAGAATCTCCAGCGCCGTCACGCCGTCACCTCAACGTCCAAACCCCTGCAGCCAATGACCTCGCGGCCGGAGAGAAAGACGCGCGGCTCCAGCGGCGCAGCCACAAAGTAGGCCAGCTCGCGTACGTCGGCGATCGTATGCACCAGAAAATCCGCCACCATCCCCGGAACCAGTGCGCCCACTTCGCCGCCCAGTCCCAGGCTGCAGGCCGCATTGTGCGTCGCCGCCGTCAGCGCCTCCGCCGGAGTCATGCGCATCTGCAGGCAGGCCAGGGACATCGTAAAGGCCATCGAAGGCGCAGGCGAGGAGCCGGGATTGAAGTCCGTCGCCAGCACCACTCCCAGCCCGGCATCGATCATCTGCCGTGCGGGTGGATACTGGCTGCGCGACAGGCAGAAGACCGAGGCCGGCAGCAGCACCGGCTGCACCCCGGCGCGCGCCAGCAGCGGCATCGTCGCCTCGTCCAGCATCTCCAGGTGGTCCGCCGTGGCCGCGCCCAGTTCCGCTGCCAACGCAGCGCCGGTCCCCGGCCGGAACTGCTCGGCATGGATGCGCAGCCCCAGACCCAGAGCTGCCGCCGCCGTCAGCACCTGCCGCGTCTCGTCCACGGTAAAGGCATGGTCGTCGCAGAAGACATCGCAGTACCGCGCCAGCTTTTCCGCCACCACCGCCGGCAGAATCTCCTCCACCACCAGCCGCAGATACCCCGCGCGATCCTCGGCAAACTCCTGTGGCACCGTATGCGCAGCCAGCACTGTCGGCACCACGCGCATCGCGCCTTCTGCCTCCAGCGCGGCCAGTACGCGCAGCATCCGCAGCTCCGTCTCCAGATTCAGTCCATACCCCGACTTGGCCTCGATCGTCGTCGTCCCGCCGCGCCGCATCCACCGGCAATGGCGCCGCGCCGCTGCCAGCAGCTCCGCCTCGCTGGCCGCCCGTGTCTGCCGCACCGTCGAGTGGATCCCGCCGCCCGAGGCGGCAATCTGCTGGTAGGTGGCCCCGGCAATCCGCATTTCATACTCGCCGGCGCGATTGCCCGCAAAGACCGCATGCGTATGCGCGTCCACAAACCCCGGCGTCACCAGGCATCCGCCGGCATCCACCACTGTTGTCTCGGCATCCTGCCAGGCAGCGAGCGTCTCACGCATCTCCGCCCGTGGACCCACCGCGTGGATGCGCCCATCGGCCACCAGTATCACGGCGTCGGCAATCAGCCCCAGCTCCCGCATCGCGGCTCCGGTGCGGGGCCGCGTCGGCGCTGCGGGATTGGCCAGCGTAGCCAGCTGGCCAATGTTCTCGACAATCAGGCGATGGGTCTTCGGCATGGATTCCCTACTTCAGCATCGGCATGTGAATGCCGCGCTCGCGTACCGTCTGCTGCGCAATCGCATACCCAGCATCCGCATGCCGCACCACGCCCAGTCCGGGATCGTTGTTCAGCACCCGCTGCAGTCGTCGCCGCGCCTGTTCGCTGCCATCGGCCACCGTCACCTGCCCAGCATGCAGCGAGTAGCCCATGCCCACGCCGCCGCCATGGTGAAAGCTCACCCACGTCGCTCCGCTTGCCGTGTTCAGCAGCGCATTCAGCAGCGGCCAGTCGGCCACCGCATCCGATCCATCCAGCATGCGCTCGGTCTCGCGATACGGGCTGGCCACCGAGCCGGTATCCAGATGGTCGCGTCCAATGGCCACCGGGGCCGAAAGCTCGCCCTTGCGCACCAGCTCATTCATCGCCTCGCCCATCTCCGCCCGCTCCCCATAGCCCAGCCAGCAGATCCGCGCCGGCAGTCCCTGGTAGGCAAACCGATTCCGCGCCAGCCGCATCCAGCGCTGCAGAATTTCATTCTTCGGAAACAGCTCAATGGCCAGCCGGTCCGTGCGGTCAATATCCGCAGGATCGCCCGACAGCGCCACCCAGCGGAACGGCCCGGAGCCCTCGCAGAACAGCGGACGGATATACTCCGGCACAAATCCCGGAATCGAGAACGCATCCGCGCATCCGGCATCGGCTGCAAAGCGCCGGATGTTGTTGCCATAGTCGAAGGCAATCGCGCCATTGCGCTGCAGGTCCACCATCGCCTGCACATGCAGCGCCATCGACTCGGTCGACAGCCGTGCATACTCCTTCGGATCGCGCTCCCGCAGTGCCGCCGCCTGCTCCAGCGAGTAGCCCACCGGAATATAGCCGTTCAGCGGATCATGCGCGCTCGTCTGGTCCGTCACCACGTCCACCACCACGCCCCGCCGCACCATCTCCGGCAGCACCTCGGCGCAGTTGCCCACCAGCCCCACGGAGAGCGCACGACCCTCCCGCCGCGCCTGCTCGCAAAGCTGCAGCGCCTCGTCCAGCGAATCCGTCACCTGGTCGCAGTAGCGCGTCTCCACGCGCCGCGCAATCCGGCTGCGGTCGCAGTCAATCGCCAGCACCACGCCGTCGTTGAGCGTCACCGCCAGCGGCTGCGCACCGCCCATGCCGCCCACCCCGCCGGTCACCACCAGCCTGCCCTTCAGCGTCCCGCCAAAGTGCCGGTCCGCCAGCGCGGCAAAGGTCTGGAACGTGCCCTGTAGAATCCCCTGCGTGCCAATATAGATCCAGCTTCCGGCCGTCATCTGCCCATACATCATCAGGCCCTTGCGATCCAGCTCGTGAAAGTGGTCCCACGTCGCCCACTTGCCCACCAGATTCGAGTTGGCCAGAATCACGCGCGGAGCCATCTCATGCGTCGGAAACACAGCCACCGGCTTGCCCGACTGCACCAGCAGCGTCTCCTCATTGCCCAGTTGCTGCAGCTCGCGCACAATCGCATGAAAGCTCTCCCAGTTGCGCGCCGCCCGACCAATCCCGCCATAAACCACCAGGTCCTCCGGCCGCTCAGCCACCTCCGGATCCAGATTGTTCATCAGGCAGCGCATCGCCGCCTCCTGCTGCCATCCCTTGCAGTGCAGTGCGCTGCCCCGTGGGGCGCGAATCGTCTCCATTGCTGTCGTCATTGCCACTCCTCGTTCCTTCGAAATCCTGAATTACCCTTGCAAAAACTCCCGCTGCACCGCTCGATACGCCGCATGAATCGCATCCGCCTCCGGATGCCGTCCCTGCTCCAGCAGCGGCCTTCCCTGCACATACACCGCATCCACGGCCGCCGGGGATGCCGAGAAGACCACCTGCTCAGCCAGATCCGCCGCTCCGGTACCAAGCAGTGCCAGATCGTCCAGTCGCAGTGTGAAGAAGTCCGCCGGCTGACCAGCCTCCAGTGCCCCACCAGCCACGCCCAGAGACCGATACCCATTTCTGGTCATCGCCGCCAGCAGCGCCTGCCCAATCGGTTCCCGCTGCTTCCATCCCTCGCGCACCGAGCCATCCAGCACTCCGCGCTCCCCGTCACGCAGCCGCAGATGGTACTCCAGCTGCCGCGCGTCCTCAAAGGGATGGATCTGCGCCTGGCTGTCCGATCCAAAGGCAATCCGCACCCCATGGCGCGCCGCCCAGTCTGCCGGAAAAATCCCATCGCCCAGATTCCGCTCCGTCGTCGGACAGCTGCAGATCGTCGCCCCGGCTGCGGCCACGCGTGCCATCTCTTCCTCGGTGATGTGAATTGCATGCACCAGCGTGGTCGCCCCATCCAGCAGCCCTGCGCCATCCAGCAGCGTCACCGGTGTCGCCCCATACTCGCGCAGGCAGGCCGCATTCTCCGCCGGCTGCTCGGAGATGTGCAGATGCATCGGTCGCCCATGGCTGCGCGTCCAGTCGGCAATCGGCGCAAACTCCGCCAGCGGCACTGCGCGGATGCTGTGCGGCGCCGCGCCCACCTGCACCAGCGCATCGCCGGCATGGGCGCTGGCCAGCGCATCCAGATGCGCCAGATACTCCTCCGGCTGCTCATAGAATCGCTGCTGCCCCGGATGCGGCTCCAACCCAAACCCAGCCCGGAAATACGCCGACCGCAGCAGCGTGATCCGCATGCCCAGCGACTGCGCCGCTGCAATCACCGCCTCAGCCAGCGCATTCGGATCGCTGTACCGCCGCCCATCGCGATCCCGATGCACGTAGTGGAATTCGCCCACCAGCGCCGTTCCCGCCTGCAGCATCTCCAGATACACCGCCCGCGCAATCGCATACATCTGCTCCGGATCGGCAAATGCCGCCGCACGATACATCTGCTCCCGCCAGGTCCAGAACGTGTCTCCCCCTGCGCGACGCCCTTCGGCGCGACCGCGAAACAGCCGCTGAAAGGCATGGGAATGCACATTGGCAATCGCCGGCAGCAACGCCTGCTGCGGCAGCCGCACCAGCCTTGCCTGCCCGGCCACACGCCCCAGCTCTTCGGCGGCCACCGTGCGCACCACGGTGCCATCGTCGCCCACCAGCAGTGCAGCGCCCGGCAAACCTGCACCGGCAACATGGAGAATATCCGGGTGATAGAGCGTCGGCATGGCTTGCAGAGTATCCTCCTGCAGAGAATACCTCCATCCTATCGCCCGATGGCCAACTGCAACAGTGGATTTCCCAAGTCAAATCGCTGTTCAGGCGTGGAATCCATGCGGCATATCCAGCTATCACCCACGCAAGCGCTACAGCAACCCCTCAGCGCGTATGTTCTGCCGCCAGCACGGCTGCACTGCCCGGAACCGTTGCGCCATAGCCAGCCCCGCCGTTGTGCGCACTTCCCCGCGCCCTGCGCCAGGCCATGCTGCCATTGCGCATCTCCGCCACCAGCGCCCGATGGCAGATCTGCATCGTCCGCCCAATCAGCATCAGGTCGCTGCCCAGCGTGGCCCGTCGCTGATAGGCCAGCGAAAGCTCCAGCTTGTCCTGCGCCATCACTTCCAGAAAATAGCGCCGCGGATCCTCCACATGTTCCAGCCGCTGTGCCTCATCGGCATACTTGATCGATGCCGGATCGGTCAGTCCCGGCCGCACGGCAAACAGCTCCGCATAGCCGCGCAGATTGCTCCATGTCAGCTCCGGCACAATCGGCCTCGGGCCCACAAAACTCATCTCGCCACACAGCACATTCCACAGCTGCGGCAGCTCGTCCAGCTTGGTCCGGCGCAGCCAGCGCCCCAGCCGCGTCACCCTTGGGTCTTCGGCCAGTGCATAGGCCGGACCATCGCAATCCGTCTCCATGGTTCGGAACTTCACAATGCGGAATGGCACCAGATTGCGCCCCGTTCGCATCTGCCGATAGAGCGCCGGGCCTCGCGATGTCAGTCGGATGGCCAGTGCAATGCACAGCAACAGGGGCAGGAAAAGAAGAAGCAGGAGGGAGGCAAAGAACAGATCGAATGAGCGCTTGAGCACGAGTGTCCCCCGAAACGGCTGATTTGGGCGAAACCATGCAGCCGGTTCACCGGATGCATCGGGCTTCCGGCGGGCTTCCAGGACAAATTCGGCGATTTACAGCAGCCGCGTGGTCCCAGTCTCCGCCAACCCTCGTAGCAACGCTTGCAGTGACACTCCGGAGTCCAGGCTCAAACAGCCAGTCTGAGGAACCGGAAAGGTCAGATTTGGGGACAGCCCTTTCAGCACACACCATCCGGCAGGCAATGTCAAGTTTTCGGACAGCGCTGTCCCGCTTCAGGGCAGCCGCTGGAACCAGATCCGTACCCGGCATACGCATCCTGCCCCAAAAAGGAAAACCGGCTCTGCCAGAGGCAAAGCCGGTCGGGATGCTCATCTGCCGCACCTTCGCGGCAGACTCGTTCTCAGTGAATCTTGGCGAAGATGATCACCAGCGTGAACAGCGTCAGCGACTCGATGAAGGCCAGGCCCAGCACCAGCAGCAGCTGGATGCCGGCGCGGGCTCCAGGGTTGCGGGCCAGCGCTTCCACCGCACTGCCGGTGGCGCGTCCCTGACCCAGACCGCACAGGCCGGCGGCCAGAGCGATGCCCAGACCGGCACCGATGGGAGCAAGATCAATGGCGCCTGATCCGCCGTCGGCCAGGGCCGGAATGGCGAAGCACAGCGTCGAAAGGACCATCAGAATGGATTGCAGCTTCTTCATTGCATTCTCCTACTTCCCTGCATTCTGGTCGCCAGTGGGTGGTTGAGGCTCACCGTGCTGGCCCCCTCACGCTTGCGACCCTGCCATTCCGAAGCGGAAGCATCTCTCCGGCGGCAATCCTGTTTCGGCCCGGGCCTTGCCGGACCACGGCATCAATGTTCGTGCGAAACCGCCTGCGAAAGATAGATCATCGCCAGCAGCATGAAGACGAATGCCTGAATAATCGAAACCATGGCATGCAGTCCCAGGAAGATGACCGGAATGCCCAGCGGAACCAGCGAAAAGAAGACCAGCGTCACCAGATCGCTGGCAAACATGTTCGCATACAGACGAATCGTCAGCGACATCACGCGCGCGCAGTGCGAGATGATCTCAATCGGAAACAGCAGCGGCGCAATCCACCAGATCGGTCCGGCAAAGTGGGCCATGTACCCCACAAATCCCTGCTCGCGGAAGCCGTGGTAGTGGTAGTAGACGAACGTGGCCACGGCAATGCCCAGCGGAACCACCGGAAAGCTCGTCGGCGTGTCAATGCGCGGGATCAGGCCCAGAAAATTGTTGCCCAGCACGAACAAGAAGATCACCGTCACAAAGCTCTGGTAACGCTCGTAGCCGTGGCCAATGATCTGGTGCGCCTGTCCGCCCACAAACTCGTGGATCATCTCGGCAATCTGCTGCGGCGTTCCCGGCTTTTCCACGCTCAGCGTCATGCGTACCAGCAGGAAAAACCCCGTCAGCAGGCCGGCAATCAGCAGCTCCAGCGCGTAGGCGTCATTGATCGGTGCGGCAGGATACTTCGGCTGCACGCCCACGGCATGCAGCAGGGTCGTCACAGCTCCGCCAAAAAGGTGGTTCAGCAGTCGTGTCCAGGCTAAGGTTTCCGGCATCGCTTCGTATCTTTCCCAGCTTCAAATCTCTGTCAGGCTGCATCGGTGCCGCGCAGTACCTTCAGCGCCTCCCACACAAGCGCAAGAACGGCCAGTGCGAGACCGCCAATCAGGCTGAACGCGGAACCATGCAGAAACTTCAGGCTACCATAAATGGCCGCGGCAAAGAAGAGCAGACGAACCAGAAACAGCATCACGGAAAGCGTGGCCCCGCGCGGCATGCGCTGGGCATCCATGCGCGCATTGAACAGCCGGATCAGCCGCGCCCACTCATAGATGCTGGCAATCGAGATCAGCGCCCCCACGGCCAGCAGCGCGCCATTGGCCCAGCCCATCGCCAGCCCCAGCAGCAGCGCCAGCACCAGCCCCAGCAGCGCCGTCACGCGGGCAGCCCGGCGCAGCAGCAGCGCCAGGTCACGGTCCGTGAACTGCACAATTGGATGTTCGGGCGTGTGTTCCGGCGGCAGTCCCGGCTGTGTCGGTGCGCCCTGCGGTTCGTTCATCGTGTCTTCCTGTCTGGCCCCTGGGCATCAGCCGGCCCTTGGGATGCACTCTGGCTCCCATCCCGGCGTTGGGGTCGGGTCGCTCCGGCCGCCAGCGCCATCCGCACCACGCTCACCATCCCGGAGATCAGCCCAAGGATCAGCCCCGTCAGCGTCGCCCAGTGGCTATGGAAGCGATGGTCGATCCACCAGCCCGCGCCCCAGCCAATCACCAGCGCGCACGGCAGAATCAGCGCAATCTGCATCAGGCTTTCCGCCTGTGCCAGTCCGCGCAGGGCCTCGCTGCCGCGTGGCGACGGCTTCCCGGTCCCGGATGGTGGATTCTGGTAGGGCATCCCTGTCCGTTATACACAATCGCAGCAGCCCCGGCGAATCCGCAGCCATATTCCTTTCCGCGCCTGAAAGTTATACTTAGGCCTGAGAATCCAAGCACGCCAAGCAGGAAAGGAATCCCGGGTGTCAGAGTTCGAGTCAGAGTTTGAGCGCGGACTGTTCGCGCTGCGCCAGGAAAAGCTGGATGCCATTGCCGCTCTCGGCCAGCAGCGTTATCCCAATCAGTATCGCGCCACCCACACCATCCCGCAGCTCCGCCAGGCCTTTGACCCGCTCACCGCCGAGCAGTTGAACGGCACCCCGGAGCAGCCGGCTCCGCGTATTGAGGTTTCGATCGCCGGCCGCATCATGGCCATTCGCGCCCAGGGCAAGGCCGGCTTTGCCACCCTGCAGCAGAACGGTCAGCGGCTCCAGATCTACGTCCGCCAGGATGCCGTCGGCGAAGACGGCTACGCGCTCTACAAGCTGCTCGACATGGGCGACCATATCGGTGTCTCCGGCTATCTCTTCCGCACCCGTACCGGCGAGCTCACCATCCACGTCGAGAAGCTCACCTTTCTCTCCAAGGCCATGCTCGCCATGCCGGAGAAGTACCACGGCCTTGCCGACGTCGAGCTGCGCTACCGCCAGCGCTACGTCGATCTCTTCGCCAACCTCGACAGCCGCGAAGTCTTCGTCAAGCGCGCAAGGATCCTGCGCGCCATCCGCAGCTTCTTTGATGCCCGTGACTACCTGGAAGTGGAAACGCCGATGATGCAGCCCATCGCCGGCGGCGCTGCCGCGCGTCCCTTTGCCACGCACCACAACGCGCTCGACATGGACCTCTACCTGCGCATCGCGCCCGAGCTTTATCTCAAGCGCCTCGTCGTCGGCGGCCTGGACCGCGTCTATGAGATCAACCGCAACTTCCGCAACGAGGGCATCAGCACCCAGCACAACCCCGAGTTCACCATGCTGGAGTTCTATCAGGCCTATGCCAACTACCACGACCTGATGGACCTGACCGAGCAGCTCATCGCCCAGGTGGCAAAGGAAGTGAACGGCACCACCGTCGTCGAGTTCAACGGTCACACCATCGATCTGGCCAACTGGCAGCGGCTCACCATGCGCGAGGCCGTCCTTCGCGCCTGTCCGCAGGCGCAGCAGGCCACCGGCCGCCAGCTTTACGAGCTCTTCGAGCAGCACGTCGAGCACACGCTCATCCAGCCCACCATCATCTACGACTACCCCACCGAAGTCTCGCCGCTCTCCAAGGCCAAGCCCGACGATCCGGAGCACGTCGAGCGCTTCGAGTTCTTCATCGGCGGCTTTGAGGTCGGCAACGCCTTCAGCGAGCTGAACGATCCCGTCGAGCAGCGTCGCCGCTTTCAGGATCAGCTGGCCGCCCGCGAGGCCGGCGACGATGAGGCGCACCAGATGGACGAGGATTACGTCCGCGCCCTCAGCTACGGGCTGCCGCCCACCGGCGGCGAGGGCATCGGCATCGACCGGCTCACCATGCTGCTCACCGGCTCCCGCTCCATCCGCGACGTCATTCTCTTCCCGCTGCTTCGCCGGCAGGACAAGTCCGCGCAGGACGAAGGCGGAGCCACCGCGTGAAGATTCTCTTTGTAGGCGATGTCTTCGGCAGCGCAGGACGCTCCATCGTGCGCGAGCATCTGGGCCACATCCGCTCCTCGCACGGCGTGGACCTGACCGTCATCAACGGCGAAAACGCCGCCGGCGGCTTTGGCATCACGCCTGCCCTGGCCGGCGAACTCTTCGACCTCGGTGCCGACGTGATCTCCACCGGCAACCACGTCTGGGACAAGCGCGAGCTGATGGACTACATGCGCTCCGCCCCGGCAGACAGCCATGAGCGCGCCCGCCGCATCCTGCGCCCCATCAACCTTCAGCATGGCCTTCCCGGCTACGGCGTCTATGAGGGCACCATCGCCCACGGTCCGCAGGCCGGCACGCCCTACGCCGTGCTCAACCTGATGGGCCGCGTCTTCATGAACGGCACCAACGATCCCTTCCACGCCATCGACGAGCAGCTGCGCCGCGTCACCGCGCGCGTCATCCTCGTGGACTTCCACGCCGAAGCCACCAGCGAGAAGGTCGCCATGGGCTGGCATCTCGACGGGCGCGTCACCGCCTGCCTGGGAACCCACACCCACATTCCCACTGCCGATGAGCGTGTCCTGCCCGGCGGCACCGCCTACCAGACCGACGTCGGCATGAGCGGTCCCTATGACTCGGTCATCGGCGTGGAAAAGGACCTCGTCCTGCAACGCTTCCGCACCGGCCTGCCGGGCAAGTTTGAGGCAGCCCGCGGCAATCCCCGCCTCTGCGCCGCGCTCATTGACTGCGACCCGCGCACCGGCCGCGCCACACGCATCCAGCGTCTGCAGCTCGGCGAATAATCCGCCTGCCAACAGCGCCGGAACTCTCCGTTACAAACAGAAACGCCCGGCAGTCGCCGGGCGCTTCTGTTTCTGCCGCAAAGGGCAGCTACAGCTTCTCGTAAAACTCGCAGGCCGAGCAGGAGATATACACGCCGCCCGGAATGCCGCGCTCCCTGTCCTTGACGCGCTTCACAATGCGGGTCGGTTTGCCACACTTCGGACAATCCGTCGACTTCGACGTGTCCATTGCCTTCTTGCGATCACCAGTCTTTGCAATCTTTGCCATGCTTCCCAGTTTCTCCTTGGATTGTCTCGGCACACGCCCCGCAGGGCGGCTTCAACGGCGTGGTCGGGCAGGTGCGCCGGGGCGCAGTCGACCGCTCGACTCACTCCCTCCAGTGTACATGAGCTTCAGCCCTGATTGGCGCTCTCGCCCGCATCGCCATTCGCGGCCGTGCCGCTTCCGGTCAGTCCTGGCGTCGTCCCCGCAGCAGGCCCTGCCGGCAGAATCTGCACCAGCGACGGCGCCGCAGGCTCCTGCTCGCGCGTGGCTGCCTCATGCTGCCGTCGCGCAGCCGCGTCCAGGTCCACGGGAATGCCGCCCGGCACCAGCTTCGGCGCATTGTGCCGGAAGTTCAGATCGCCGGTCATCCGCAGCAGCACGGGAATCGCCGCCAGCGCCAGCAGCACCGCAAACCAGCTCCCCTGCAGCCCATACGCGCCGCCGCTGAAGAACTCGCGGGCATACGCATCGCACTGCACCACCGGCGAGTAGGCCGTCACTCCGTTCACCGGCAGCCCAAACAGCAGTGCCTGCGCCGCAATCCAGCCAAAGTGCAGCCCCCACGGCAGCCACAGCGCACGCGTCCGCAGATAGGCAATCCCCAGCAGCAGCCCAAAGGCAAAGCAGAACGCCGTGCTGGCCCGGCTCGCTCCCATTGTGTTGATCTGCACCAGCCCATACAGAATGGCCAGCAGCATCGCCGCCGCCGAATCGCCAAAGGCACGCGAGGCCGTCTGCAGCGGATAGCCCTGGAAGGCCACCGTCACCGCCAGAGTGGAAATGGCAAAGAAGCAGCCATCCACCAGCAGCCAGCCAAAGGCGCCCGGCGTAAAGTTCAGCCGCACCACCAGCCCGCCTGCCAGCACAATGCCCATCAGGCACACCAGTGCCATCGCCCAACCCAGCGCCGCTCCCAGCGCCGCTTCGCCGCCCCAGCCCTCGCGCTGCACCAGTCCCTGCTCGGCCACCGGATTGGCCTGCCGGTCCTGCGCATAGCCCAGAAAGCTGAAGCCCAGCAGTAGCAGAAAGGCCAGCATCGCCTGCTCCAGCATCGGCTCCCAGGCACCGCCGGCCAGCCCGTGCGCACTGCGGGTGGCAATCGCGCGCGCCACCAGAAACACAACCATCGCCAGCAGCATCCGGCTGAAGGCGCGTGTCCGCTCGAAGGATGGCTGGCTGCCGCTCTGAGGGTTGGACATGAATCCGATCTCCCGGTCTGTGCGTCGCAGGCCTGGCTTAGAGCTCCGTGTAGAAACGCGCAATCTGGCGGAACTTCCGCTGCCGTTGCGTAATCATCGCATCCAGCGGCATCGACTGCAGCTCGGCCAGGTGCTTTTGCAGGTGGTCGCCCAGCAGCTCCGCCGCCGCATCGTGATCGCCGTGCGCGCCCTCTGCCGGCTCTGGAACAATCGCATCCACGCAGCCCAGTTCCAGCACTTCCTGCGCGGTGATGCGCATCGCCTCGGCAGCGCGCTCCTTGTGGCCGGCATCGCGCCACATGATGGCCGCACAGGCCTCCGGCGTAATCACAAAGTAGAGCGCATTCTCCAGGATCAGCACCCGGTCGGCAACCGCCAGCGCCAGTGCGCCGCCCGATCCGCCCTCGCCGCTGATGATGGCCACCGTCGGAACCCGCAGCCGCGCCATCTCCCGCAGATTGCGGGCAATCGCCTCGGCCTGTCCGCGCTCTTCCGCGCCCAGTCCCGGAAACGCGCCCGGCAGGTCAATGAACGTGATCACCGGACGATGGAACTTCTCGGCAAACTGCATCGCGCGCAGCGCCTTGCGATACCCTTCCGGATTCGGCATCCCGAAGTTGCGGCGCATCTTTTCCTTGGTCGTGCCGCCCTTGCGATTGCCAATCACCATCACTTCGCTGCCGCGGAACCGCGCCATGCCGCAGGCCACTGCCTCGTCATCGCTGAACGCGCGATCGCCGTGGATCTCGCTGAAGTCGGTAAACAGCCGTTCGATCAGGTCCATGGGATATGGGCGCTTCGGATGCCGAGCGCGCTCTACCTTTGCCCACGCGGGAGATACTGCCCGCGCCTCGATTGCAATTCCCTGCGTACTCTCGCTCATTGACTGCTCTGTTTGCTCTGCCAAGAACTCTTCCTTCCTGATTGTACGTTCCGCCGCAGCATGCGTCCAAGCAAAACCACCGGAACAGGCAGGATTTGCCACCGACTCAGGCCAGCACCTGCACCGAACCCCGTCCCAGAATCTCCTCCACCGACTCGATCCAGGCCTTGTCCGCCGCCACTGACGCCTGCTTCGGCTCCAGCACCACCTCAAACGTATCCGCCTTCTTCAGGTGGATCATCACCTTGCCCGGTCCCGGTGCCGCATCCATCCGCTGCCGCAGCGCCAGCAGCGACTCCTCCTGCACCCGGTCCAGGCTGGCGCGGATGCGAATCGCGCGCGGCAGTTTGATCTCCACCTCATCCAGCGGCTGCAGCCCTTCAATCGCCAGCTTCGGAGCCGAATCCTCCTCGCCGATCAGCACTCCCCGCAGCAGCACCGGCGCTTCCGTCTTCAACTGCTCGGCCAGCCGCTCATAGTCCTTGGCAAAGCAGATCACTTCCATCTTGCCGCTGGCGTCTTCAATCTGCCCCTGCGCATACATCTTGTCGTTGCGCCTGCTCTTGGCTGCGCGCATGCCCACCAGCACTCCGGCCAGCGCAATCTCCGATCCCGGATCTCGCTGCTGCCCCCAGCGCGGTGCCGCCGGCGGCTTCATCTCCAGCGCATCCGCCACGCTCACCACCCCGTTCAGGTTCCGGATCTTCTCCGCATACTTGTCCAGCGGATGTCCGGAGACAAAGAAGCCAAGCACCTCTTTTTCCGAGCTCAGCCGCTGATGCTCCTCCCACTCCGGCACGCGCGGCAGCTCGTCGGCATCGCGTCCCGGCGCAGCCGCCTCCTGAAACAGTCCAAACAGCCCATGCTGCCCCTGCGCCGCATCCTTCTGCGCCTTCTGCGCCCGGTCCATCGCCTTGTCAATGGCAGCCGTCAGTTGCGCACGACCACCCATGCAGTCCAGCGCTCCGGCCTTGATCAGCGACTCCATCACGCGCTTGTTCATCAGCCGCAGGTCCACCTGCTCACAGAACTCCCAGAAGCTGCGAAACGTCTTCCCTTCCGCATCCAGCGCCCGTCGCGCCGTCAGAATCGACTCAATCGCATTGCCGCCCACGTTCTTGATCGCCGTCAGTCCAAACCGGATCGACTCGCCGCTCGGCGTAAAGTGTGCGCCTGAATACCGCACATCCGGCGGCTCCACGCTGATACCCATCTCCCGGCATTCCTGGATGTACTTGACCACGTTCTCCGGCTTGGAGATCTCCGACGTCAGCAGCGCCGCCATAAACTCCACCGGGAAATGCGTCTTCAGATACGCCGTCTGGTAGGCCAGCAGCGCATAGGCCGCCGAGTGTGATTTGTTGAAGCCATACCCGGCAAACTTCTCCATCTGGTCAAAGATCTCGCCCGCCGGCTCCTTCGGCAATCCCAGCCCGGCTGCGCCTTCCATGAAGCGCGTCCGCTGCTTGGCCATCTCTGCCGGATCCTTCTTGCCCATCGCGCGCCGCAGCAGGTCTGCCTCGCCCAGCGAATAGCTCGCCAGCTTGTTGGCAATCTGCATCACCTGCTCCTGGTACACGATCACGCCCAGCGTCTCCTGCAGCAGGCTTTCCAGCTCCGGCAGCAGATACTCCACCTTGCGCCGTCCCCACTTGCGCTCGATAAAGTCGTCAATCATGCCGCCCTGGATCGGCCCCGGACGATACAGCGCATTCAGCGCCGTCAGGTCCTCAATCGACTCCGGCTTGTAGCGCCGCAGCACGTCCCGCATCCCGCCCGACTCAAACTGAAACACCCCCGACGTCAGCGCGCGATGAAACACCTTCTCATAGGTCGGCTTGTCGTCCAGCGGAATCGTTTCAATATCCAGTGCCTGCCCGCGATTCTCCTCAATCAGCTTCAGCGCGTCCGTAATCACGGTCAGCGTCGTCAGCCCCAGAAAATCCATCTTCAGCAGGCCCATCTTCTCCACCGCCTTCATGTCGTAGGCGGTCACAATTTCATCGTTCTTCGTCTTTGCAATCGGCACCAGCTCGGTCAGCGGACGCGGCGCAATCACCACTCCCGCCGCATGCACGCCCGAGCCCCGCACCAGCCCTTCCAGCTTCTTGGCCGTGTCAATCAGCTCGCGAATCTGCGCATCGTTGTCGTAAACCTTGCGCAGCTCCGGCTGCTCCTCCAGCGCCTTGTCAATCGTGATGCCAATCGTCGCCGGAATCAGCTTCGCAATCCGGTCCACATCGCCATACGGCATATCCATGGCCCGGCCGCAGTCCTTGATCGCCGCCTTGGCCGCCATCGTGTTGAAGGTGATGATCTGCGCCACCTGCTCCCGGCCATACTTCCGCGTCACATACTCAATCACCTCGCTGCGCCGGTTCATGCAGAAATCCACGTCGATATCCGGCATCGAGACGCGCTCCGGATTCAGAAACCGCTCAAATAGCATCGCATTCTGCAGCGGGTCCACATTC
>JAJZGG010000031.1 GCA_021804965.1 Acidobacteriota bacterium | reverse complement strand
TTGGCATCGGAGCAGAAGTCGGGCGTGACCTGACTGAAGGCGTGCTGAATGGTTTCAATCTGACTGGCGGCGTCGTCGGCCTGGCGAATCATCTGGAAGGAATAATCGCGAAGGACGAACTGTGCGGCCTGTACGGCGGCATAGAGTCCGCCGAGAAATCCGGCAAGAGTGCCGAGGGCAAGTCCGAGCAGGAGGATGCCGACAACCCTTAGCGATTTCTTGCGCGCCGAAGACACAGTATGCATTCTTCCTTTATGCCCGGAGCTTCAGGCCTCCGGCTGGAGCCGGTGGAGCTGAAACCGTATTGCCATGCTGCTGACCCATTTCCGCAGTTCCCCGCCGGGGAGAATCCGATCTGGAGTTCCCCGTTGAGGCCGGTACGGCAGATGCCGGGAAGTACCGGGCTGCGGAATCGTCCGGGAGCGCTTCTGAGTCTATCGTGCGGAAATGCCCGATGGATGAGCCGGAAATCTCCCGTATCTGGACAGTAACACCCGAAGATTGCTGGCGAAAATGGTTTTTTCTGTCTTTCTTGCAGGGGCCGGAGCAGCGGGAGCGGGGTTTGGGCGGCTGAAGAGACAGAAGCTGGAGGCGGTGAAACGGTCAGGCGGTGGAACGGTCAGGCGGTGGAACGGTCAGGCGGTGGAACGGTCAGGCGGTGGGAAGGTGCTGGCTTCGGGAAGGTCCAGCCGATTCCGGAGTGCGAGGAAACGGGCTGGACCGAAGACGGATGCTGGCCAGGGGCCTGTTGCCGGGCCCTACGGGAAGATCCGGTTGAGGGTACGGGCAAAGGGAATGGTCTCGCGGACATGCTCCAGACCGCAGAGCCAGGCGACGACGCGCTCAATGCCCATGCCGAAGCCGGAGTGGGGTACGGAGCCATAGCGGCGCAGGTCGAGGTACCACTGGAAGGCCTCGATGGGCAGATTGTGGGCCTCAATGCGGCTCTTGAGCAGATCGTAGTCATCCACGCGCTGGGAGCCGCCGATGATCTCGCCGTAGCCTTCCGGAGCCAGCACATCGACGCAGAGGGCGAGGTTGGGATTGGCCGGGTCCGGCTGCATGTAAAAGGCCTTGACGGCGGCCGGGTAGCGATGGACCATGACGGGGCGGTCGAACTGGCTGCTGAGCCAGGTCTCATCCGGGGAGCCGAAGTCGTCGCCGTACTGGAAGGCATGCTCGAGGTGGCCGTCTTTGTGGGCCTGCTGGAGCATGGATGCCGCCTCATCGTAGCTGAGGCGCGGGAATGGGGCCTGAATGGCGCGGATGCGATCGAGGTCGCGGCCCAGGGTGAGCAGCTCGGCGCTGCGACGGGTGAGGACGCTCTGGGCGATGTGGGAGACGAAGTTCTCGGCCAGTTCGAGCAGTCCATCCAGATCGCAGAAGGCGACCTCCGGCTCGATCATCCAGAACTCGGTCAGGTGGCGGCGGGTTTTGGATTTTTCAGCGCGGAAGGTGGGGCCAAAGCTGTAGACCTTGCCCAGGGCCAGTGCGGTGGCCTCGACGTAGAGCTGTCCGCTTTGGGTCAGGAAGGCTTCGTCGCCGAAGTAATCGACGGGAAACAGGGTGGAGGTGCCTTCGCAGGCGGCCGGGGTGAGGATGGGCGGATCGGTGCGGATAAAGCCGTTGGAGTCGAAGTACTCCTGGGCGGCACGCATGATCTCGGCGCGGATGCGGAGGATGGCGGCCTGGCGGGTGGAGCGCACCCAGAGGTGGCGATGCTCCATGAGGAAATCGACGCCGTGCTCCTTGGGCGTGATGGGGTAGGGATCGGACTCCGGAATGCGGTGCAGGACCGTGACGGACTCGATATCCAGCTCAAAGCCGCCGAGGGCCCGCTGATCGGCGCGGACGCGCCCGGTGACCTGGAGGCTGGACTCCTGGGTGAGGCTGCGCAGCGCCTCAAAGACCTCGGCGGAGACGCCGGCCTTGTGGGCCACGCCCTGGATGAGGCCGGTGCCGTCGCGAAAGATGGGAAACAGGAGCTTGCCGCTTTCGCGCAGGTTGTAGAGCCAGCCGCGAAGGGTGACGGTCTGGCCGTCGTGGTGGGCGATCTGGTCGATCGTGACGATGGGGGCGGCGTGAGGGTCGGAGGGTGGCACGAGCTGCATCCCTTCATTTTAAGCGGCCCGGCAGGGGTTGCGAAGCTGCCGGGCCGGTGGGTTGCCGCAGAAGCCATCCTCTGCGGCGCAGGATATGTGTCTGCCCTAAAAAGGCCACTGCCAGTTGGCCTCCTCGGGGTCATCGACGCCGTGGCGATAGGCGTACTGGCGGCAGGCAAGCTGGCGGTCGCGGAACTGTTCGCGGGCGTGGGAGCCGATGGAGCGCAGGCGCGGCACGCGATCGATGGCGTCGATGGCGAGGCTGAAGCGATCGATGTTGTTGCAGATGGCCAACTCGAGCGGGGTGTTGATGCTTCCCTGCTCCTTGTATCCGCGGACGTGGAGGTTGGCGTGGTTGTGGCGGCGGTAGGCCAGGCGATGGATGAGCCAGGGATAGCCGTGGAAGTTGAAGAGGACGGGGCGGTCGGTGGTGAAGAGGGCATCGAACTCGGTATCGGTCAGGCCGTGGGGATGCTCGGAGCGCGGCTGCATGCGGAAGAGATCGACGACGTTGACGAAGCGGATGCGGAGATCGGGGAAGGTGCGGCGCAGCAGGGTGGTGGCGGCCAGCGCCTCGAGCGTGGGGATGTCTCCGGCGGAGGCCATGACGAGATCCGGCTCAAGGCCCTGATCGTTGCTGGCCCAGTCCCAGATGCCGATGCCCTTGGTGCAGTGGCGGATGGCCGCATCCATGTCCATGTACTGGAGATGGTTCTGCTTGTCACTGACGATGACGTTGATGTAGTTGCGGCTGCGCAGGCAGTGGTCGGCAACGCTGAGCAGGGAGTTGACGTCGGGCGGCAGGTAGATGCGGGTGACGCTGGCACTCTTGTTGACGACCAGATCGAGAAATCCCGGGTCCTGGTGGGTGAAGCCGTTGTGGTCCTGGCGCCAGACGGTGGAGGTGATGAGGAGATTGAGCGAGGCGACGGGGCGGCGCCAGTCCAGGCGGCGGGCAATCTCCAGCCACTTGGCATGCTGGTTGAACATGGAGTCGATGACGTGGACGAAGGACTCGTAGGTGGAGAAGAAGCCGTGGCGTCCGGTGAGCAGATAGCCCTCGAGCATGCCTTCCAGAGTGTGTTCGCTGAGCATCTCCAGCACGCGACCTTCGGGGTCGAGATGGCCGCCATCGTCATCCTCGGGCAGGCGGGCCTCGTTCCAGAATTTGCCGCTGACCTGGTAGGCGGCGTCGAGCTTGTTGGAGGTGGTTTCATCGGGACCGAAGAGGCGGAAGCTCTGCGGATTGAGGCAGAGGGTGTCGCGCAGCATGAGGCCGAGCGGTCGGGTGTTCTCCGCGCGATGGACGGCAGGCCGGTCCAGCGGCAGGGCATAGGTGGTGAAATCCGGCAGACGCAGTGGCGAGGATGAGCCGCCGTTGGTGGCCGGATGCAGCCCCATGCGACGGCTGCCCTCCGGAGCCAGCGTGGCAAACCAGGGAGCAAGTCTGCCGTCGGGACCAAAGAAGTCGGCCGGCTGCAGGGAGCGCATCCAGTCCTCGAGCAGGCGCAGATGGGCGGGGTTGGTTTTCACGTCTGCAATGGGCACCTGATGCGCGCGCCAGAAGCCTTCCAGGTAATGGCCATCCACCTGTCGCGGGGCGGTCCAGCCCTTGGGCGAACGGAGGACGATCATGGGCCAGTGCGGCCGGGGGATGGAGCTGTGGCGGGCCGAGCGGGCTGCGGACTGGATGGTGCGGATGCGTTCGATGCAGTGGTCGACCGTGGCGGCCATGGCCTGATGCATGGAGTGGGGGTCAGAGCCCTCAACGAAGCAGGGCGACCATCCGTAGCCGCGCAGCAGCGAGGCCAGCTCCTCGTCGGGGATGCGGGACAGCAGAGTGGGATTGTTGATCTTGTAGCCGTTGAGGTGAAGGATGGGCAGGACGGCGCCGTCGCGACCGGGGTGGAGGAACTTGTTGATGTGCCAGGAGGTGGCCAGCGCGGCCGTCTCCGCCTCGCCGTCGCCGACCACTGCGGCCACGACCAGCTGGGGATGGTCAAAGGCGGCACCGCAGGCGTGGGAGAGCACATAGCCCAGTTCCCCGCCCTCGTGAATGGAGCCGGGCGTCTCCGGCGTGCAGTGGCTGCCGATGCCGCCGGGGAAGGAAAACTGGCGGAAGAAGGCAAGCAGCCCGGCAGTGTCCTGTCCCTTGTCGGGGTAGATCTGGCTGTAACTGCCCTCCAGATAGAGCGGACCCAGGACGCCGGGAGCGCCGTGACCGGGACCGGCAAGGAAGATCATCTCCAGATCGGGGAGGCGATCGGTGGCGCAGAGCAGGCGGTTGAGATGGGCGTAGATGAAGGCCAGTCCGGGGCTGGAACCCCAGTGGCCGAGCAGACGGTTCTTGATGTGGTCGGGCTGGAGCGGCTCGGCCAGCAGCGGGTTGTCGCGCAGGTAGATCATGCCCAGGCTCAGATAGTTGGCCGCGCGCCACCAGGCGTCGATGCGGCTGAGCTGCTCGGGGGAAAGCGGCTGGCCGGCGATGGTGGAGCGGGTGGCGGTGTAGGCGGTGGGTGCGTGGGCCGGTGAGCTGGAGGGGCTGAAGTGGTTGGCCATGGGGATCTCCTTCTGGGGTTACGGCCGGACGGCTGGGTCAGCAGCGGCTGGAGGTGGGGTCGGCGGTGGGTGGGAAGCAGACAGACGGGGCAATGAACGGGGAAGATTGGGAAATTCCAAAACTGCACTCCGCCGCGGAGGGAATTTCGTTTCGCAACTGGAGGTCAAAGAGTTTGCACATGGCCGGAGCCTCCGGACGAAAAAACGCTCACGATGGAGTGAAGAGCGTTGGCAAGACCTTTATACGCGGAGTTGCGAGCCGATGCATGTGCTTGGCGTCACAGAATGGCAGGGCCAGACTCGGGCCTGGACTCGGAGCTGGACTCGGAGCTGGACTCGGGCCTGGATTCGGGGCTGGATTCGGAGCTGGGTTTGGAGCTGGACTCGGGGCATGCCCCGGAAGCGGCCTGGACCGGCGCGGAATCGTATCCTCTCGCTGGGGCTGGCTCTGGCGCTGCATGTGGTTTGGGGACTGGGCTTTCTGCTGCTTCTGCTGGCCTGCAGTCCGCTGGCCGGAGCACAGGGGCGGCCGGTGACGGATGGCCCTGCAAGCTGGCAGACGTCGGTTACCTTGCGCGGGAATACGCCGCCGTGGGCACAGCCGGGGCGCGTGGTGGGCGTGGTGGCTCCGGAGGTGCGGCTGGAGCGGATGGTGCTGGTGCTGAAGGCCGATCCGGCACGCGAGCAGGCGCTGCGGCAACGGGTGCAGCAACAGCACGAGCCGGGATCGGCGCAGTATCACCGCTGGCTGACGCCGACCGAGTTCGGGCAGGAGTTTGGAGCGACCCCGCGCCAGCTGGCGGCGGTCGACGGGTGGCTTGCCAGCCACGGCTTCCAGGTGGAGCCGGTCAGCGCCGGGCGACGGCTGGTGATCTTCTCCGGCAGCGAGGCGGCGGTGGAGGATGCGTTTCACGTTTCGCTGCAACGCTATGCTGTGGCTGGCTCGAAGCGGGTGGCCAACAGCCAGGATCCGCAGATTCCGCAGGCGCTGGCCGGGCTGGTGCGCGGCGTGCTTTCCCTGCATGACCTGCCCAGGCAGTCGCAGATCGCCCGCCAGGAGCCGATTACGCTGCCGGGCACCGATGGCGCAGGCCGCGTGCCACGGCTGCATCCGCTCTATTCGCAGGGTACGACCCACTACCTGTTTCCAGCCGATTTTGCCACGATCTATGATGCCAGCCCGCTCTATGCGCAGGGGATCAACGGTGCCGGGCAGTCGATTGCCGTGGTGGGCCGCAGTGACATTGCGCCGGCCGATCTGGCGGAGTTTCGCAGCTTTGCCAACCTGGGCAGCGGGGCCAGTGTGGCCGTGACCGTGGATGGGCCCGATCCGGGGCTGGTGCCCGGCGACCAGACCGAGGCGACGCTGGATGTGGAATGGGCTGGAGCGCTGGCTCCGGCGGCGCAGATTCAGTATGTGGAGGCGGCTTCGACGACGACCACGGATGGGGTGGATCTGGCGGCGGCGTATGTGGTGAACCACCGGCTGGCCCCGGTGCTGAGCGTGAGCTATGCCAGCTGCGAGCAGTCGATGGGAGCCACGGAGCTGGCCTTCTATGACGACCTGTGGACGCAGGCGGCCAGCGAGGGGATCTCCGTCTTTGCCTCTGCCGGAGATGCCGGTGCGGCCGGATGCGATGCCGGAAGCAGCACGACGGGCAGCGGGCGCGCGGTGAGCGGAATGTGTACGCCGACGTGGGTGACGTGCGTGGGCGGGACGGAGTTTGACGAAGGCGATCACACCTATTGGAATCCCTACAACGGGCCGGGCAGCGAGTCGGCGCTGGGCTATATTCCGGAGGTGGTGTGGAACGAAAGCGGCGCCAACGGCGGCAGCGGATTGTGGGCCGGTGGCGGCGGGGTGAGCACGGTGTATGCGCAGCCGCCGTGGCAGGCGGCGGTGAGTGGAAGCTCCGGGAACGGAATGCGGACGGTTCCGGATGTCTCCTTCTCGACGGCGGAGCATGACGGATATCTGGGCTTTGTCAGCGGATCGTGGTACATCTTTTCCGGGACCTCTCTGTCGGCCCCGGCCTGGGCGGCGATGATGGCGATGATCAACCAGAGCCAGAGCGCGCAGGGACTGGGTTCGGCGCAGGGCTCGGCCAATCCGGAGCTGTATGCGCTGCTGGAGGCTCCCAGTCCGCCATTCCATGGCACCCTGGCCGGGAACAACAGTGTGCCGGGCGTGAACGGCTTCACGGCCAGCGGGAGCTTCAACCTGGCGACCGGGTTGGGCAGCGCGGATGCCGCCGCACTGGTGAACAGCTGGGCCTTCAATGCGTCCGGACTGGCGGAGAGCTTTACCTTGACGGCCACGCCGGACGCGCTGACGGTGGTGGCCGGCAATGCCACGAGCTTTGCGATTGCCGCCGCCTCAACGACCGGGAGCACCGGACCGATTACGCTCACGGCCAGCGCACCGGCAGGCGTCACGGTGAGCTTTGCTCCGGCGACGATCCAGCCTGGAGGACAGGTGCAGGTGCACGTGCAGACAGCCCCGAATGCGCAGAGCGGAACGATTGTGGTGACGGGAAACAGCGGTGTCTCCCAGCAGACGGTCAAGGTTGCCCTGACCGTGGCACCGGCTCCGACGCTGAGCCTGGCTGCAGCGTCGGCTGCACTGGTGGTGACGGCTGGGGCCAGCGCAGGAACGACGATCACCGTGAACACAGGCGGCAGCTTTACCGGCGCGGCCAGCCTGACGGTGAGCGGCCTGCCGGTGGGGGTGAATGCAGTGTGGAGCCGCACCGTGCTGACGCCGCCGGGAAGCGCGACGCTGACCCTGGTGGCGGCGGCGAATGCACCGCCGGTGCAGGCGGCGCAGGCAGTGGTGACGGCCACAGGAGATGGGCTGAGCGCGACGACAACACTGCAGGTGACGGTGCTGCCGGCGCAGAGCGAGCTGTCGATTGCCGCCGGCAGCGCGGCGCTGCGGCTGGTGGCCGGCGGTCAGCTAAGCCTGCCGGTGACGGTGACGGCGGCCAGCGGTTTTGCGGGTCGGGTGCGGGTGGGAGTGGCTGGACTGCCCGGCGGTGTGACGGCCACCTGGAGCGCGACCACCTTTGCAGCCACCGGCCCGGCGACGCAGACACTGACGCTGACCCTGCATGCAACGCCGACGGCGGCGACGGCAGCCAATCTGCCGCTGACGCTGGCGGCCTTTGGCGATGGGCAGACGGCCTACGGGGCAGCCAGCCTGAGCGTGGCCCTGCCTACAGCGATTGAAATGGAGCTGAGCGCGAATCCGCTGAGCCTGACACCGGGCAGCTCCCTGCCGGTGACGGCGACGGTGCGGGTGGTGGGTCCGTTGACGCTGGCGGCCAACCTGAGCGATGTGGCGCTGCGGATGAGCGG
Source organism: Acidobacteriota bacterium (assembly GCA_021804965.1). GTDB lineage: Bacteria > Acidobacteriota > Terriglobia > Terriglobales > Acidobacteriaceae > Acidicapsa. The sequence continues at coordinate 22,107 of JAJZGG010000031.1, read as the reverse complement.
CCTGCCGACGGGCGTGACGGCAAGCTGGGGGCCGATTGGAATGGGCGCTGGCGGAGTCTTGACGGCGCAGGGCGTGGTGACGGCGGCAGCCACGGCAATGCCGGGCACGGTGCGCAGCCTGGCACTGGCAGAGGTGACGGATATGGCCACCGGACTGGTCTACGACGGCGTGGAGCCGGTGGCCGTGACGGTGCATCCCCAGGCGACGCTGACGGTGGCGGTGCCCGCAGGCACGCTGCTGCTGGTTCCGGGCCTGACGGCGTCGGTCACGGTGACGGCCAGCGGGCTGCCGCTGACGGCCTTGCATCCGACGCTGCTGCATCTACCCGCTGGCGTGACCGCTGGCTGGACCGCAAGCGGCTCCGGATGGGTGCTGCGGCTGGCCGTGGCCCCGAGCGCGCGACCGGCGGACGGAACCATGGAGGTTGTGGTGAGCGGGCTGGGACTGGCGGCTTCCTCGGCGCTGACGTATCGGCTGTATTAGGGGCTCAAGCCGGGGCCAGGACGGCAGGATCTGGCGCGAAGTCTGGAGGCTGGCTCAGGAGACTGGCTCAGGAGACTGGGTCAGGAGGCTGGCTCTGGCTCCGGCAGCAGGCCCAGGGCGCGGTAGATGACCAGCGGGGCATCCTCGAGCGCGTAGCGGCGGCGGTAGCAGGCAAGGGCGGCAGCCTGCATGGTGCTCCGCTCCGCGGGCGATAGGGCCTGGAAGCGCTCGATCAGGCGGACGGTGCCTTCCAGGGTATCCGGCTCCATGATCGCGGCCCCATCCCCGGCGACCTCGGGGGCAATGTTGACCTTGTCGCTGATGAGCGGGATCAGCGAGCAGGCAAGCGCGTCGGCGACGGCGATGCCGAAGTTCTCCTGATGCGAGGGCAGGATGAAGGCAGTGGCTGCGGCAAAGGCTCCCCACTTGAGGCTGCCGCGCAGCATGCCGGTCCAGGTGATGCGGGAGGCAATGCCAAGGGCCTGGGCGCGAGCCTGCAACTGGGCGGCCCAGCCGGTTTCATCCGGACCGGCCATGACCAGATGCAGATCGGCAGAGGCGGCGCGGGCAAAGGCCTCCAGCAGCAGATCGCAGCCCTTCTTGGGATGGATGCGGCCGAGGAAGAGCAGCAGCGGCTTGCCGGCCAGCTCCGGCCATGCAGCCAGAAACTCGGCGCGGCTGGCGGCCAGATCCCCGTCGGGGCCGGCGGAGCCATAGGGCACGAGCACGCGGCGGAAGTTGCGGAAGGGAAAGCCCTCGCCAACGGTGCGGTACTCCTCCTGGCTGGTAACGCAGACGGCGTGGGCGCGGTTGAGGTTGCGGGATTCAACGAGGGTCCAGTAAAGCAGCTTTTTCAGGTGCTTGAGCGGATAGCGGCGCATGAAGTAGGGATCCAGCATGCCGTGGCTGAAGACCGCGTACGGAACATGGCCGGCAAAGACGCGGCGCGCCGCTACTGTGTGGAACTGCCAGACGCCGTTGACGATGACCCCGTCGAAGCGGTCACGGTTGGCGCGCAGCCACTGCTCCAGCGCCGGGGCATGGGCATAGCTGCCGCGTCCGGGACCACAGGGGTGCACCGGGCAGCTGAGCCGATGCTGGAAGGCATCGCGCTCCGGTCCGGCATCGGGCGCATCGGTGGTGGCAATCTCCACCTGGTTGCCCAGGCGCTGATGGGCCAGGGCAAAGATGCGTGCCGACTCACTGGGACCTCCGGCATCGGGGTCCAGGGTGCGGATCACATGGAGCAGGCGCATGAGTTAAGTATAGCGGGAGGGTGGCAGGCTGCCACGCAGCAGGCCTTGCGGGAACAGCAGGCCTTGCGGGAACAGCAGGCCTTGCAGGAGCAGCAGGCCTTGCCGGAGCAGCAGGCCTTGCCGGACAAGAAAATGCTGCTGCCACGCGGTAGGCGCGGCAGCAGCGGTGGATGGGGAGAAATGTCGGCGAGAAAGCTGGGACGGACAGGGTGCAGACCGGCCGAGCCGGCTGCGACCTAGGCCGTGACCGGCTCGGCGTCGGCAGGAGCCTCGACGGCCTCCGCCAGCACGCGCACGGAAAGCTGCGCGATGACCTCGCGGTAGAGGCGCACGGGGACCGTGACGTCGCCGGTGGACTTCAGCGGCTCGACGAGCTGGATCTTGCGGCGATCGACGTCGAAGCCCTTGGCTGCCAGCTCATGGGCGATATCGGCCGCGGTGACCGAGCCGAAGAGATGGCCGCTGTCGCCGGACTTGCGGGTGAAGACGAGGCTGACGGCGGCAAGCTGGGAAGCAAGCGTTTCGGCCTGAGCCTTTTCGGTGGCGGCGCGGCGTGCCGCGGCGGCCTTCATCTGCTCGATGACGGACTTGTTGGATGCGGTGGCCTGCAGGGCGAGCTTGCGCGGCAGCAGGTAGTTGCGACCGTAGCCATCGGCGACCTTGACGACATCGCCGCGGTGGCCGAGGTTGGCTACGTCTTCTTTCAGAATGACTTCCATGGGAAACTCTCCAGTTTTCAAACGACGCTCTGTCTCGCCGCCGCGATATTTTCGTCCCTGGTGGATTGGACACCAGGCAGCGGGGAAAGGTTGCGCCGCGAGTGATTGTATTCCTCCGGGATGAACTTTGTGCAAGAGGGCGGAGCAGAAAACTCCGCACAGGAGGCGCAAAGCAAAACCGGGAGGACCGTTCTGACCAGCCTGGAACCGTTGCCTCGACCGGGAGGGGTCGAAGCGGGAGCGGTTAGAAGCTGGAGGCGAACGGCAGCAGAGCGATGTTGCGCGCCTGCTTGATGGCGCGGGTGAGACGACGCTGATGCGTGGTGCAGACGCCGGTCAACCGACGGGGGACGATCTTGCCACGCTCGGCGACAAAGCCCTGCAGAAGACGGACATCCCGGTAGGGGACGGTGTCAATCTTCTCGGTGCAGAACTTGCAGACTTTCTTGCGGCGGAAGAACTTGCCGCGGCCGCCAGGGCCGGAAGATGGACGCCCGCCGCGCGGAGCGGAAGCCGGAGCGGCCGCTGCGGCAGGAGCGGCAGGAGCGGCAGGAGCAGCCGGTGCTGCGCTTTCCGTTGCCTTGTTCTGAATTTCCTCTGACATGCTGACTCTCTTTTCTTCATTCGCACGAGGCGAAGATGCTGGCATGGCCGCGGACCGGGATCAGCCGGCGGCCGGTGGACTAGGCGCTGACAGGCTCGGCGGAGGCCGGTTCGGTCTCCTCGGCGGGCTTGCGGCGTACTCCGCGGGCAGCCTTGACCTTGGCGACGCGCTTGTCTTCCTCATCGGTGCGCACGGTGATGAACTTGATCACTGGCTCGGAAACGCGCAGTCGGCGCTCCAGCTCGGCGATAACCGGGCCGTTGGCGGCGACGGTAAGCAGGACGTAGATGCCGTCGTTGCACTTGCGGACGGTGTAGGCCAGACGCCGGCGCCCCATGCGCTCGACGGACTTGACCTGTCCGCCGCCGTTGGTGACGGTTGCTTCAAAGCCGGAGATCAGCTTTTCGATCTCTTCCTCTTCGATATCCGGCCGGACGATAAACATGACTTCATATTGCCGATCCATCTTCATACTCTTTTCTGCCGGACCTGTGGTCCGGCCTGCCTGCTGCCGATTGCGCCCCGTGCGCGAGTGCAGCAGAAAGTTGGGTGTTGCCTTGGGGGCGATTGCGGGCGGGTTCGCTCCGCAGATGCCCGGTTGCCACTGGCAAGCGCCGTTCAGGCCTTGCGATTCCAGGTGTTCATGGCGGCGGCAGGGCCTTCGGTGACGATCTGCCGCACGGCCTGCTCGACGTGATCGAGCGCTGTATCAAGCAGCGCCAGATCGGCCTTGCGCATGGGAGAGAGCAAATATCCGCTGCCTCCCGACCGTTTTGCCCCGGCTGCGACCGCCTCGGGTGGGAGCGTTTGCCCGACCCCGATGCGGATGCGCAGCCAATCCTCTGTTCCCAGCGAGGCTGTGATGCTGCGGGCGCCGTTGTGGCCGGCAGCCGAGCCCCGCTCCCGGATCTTGATGGTGCCAAGCGGCAGGTCCAGTTCGTCATAGAGCACGACCAGATTGCGCCGCCCGGAGTCCGCATCGTCCGGGTAAAAGCTTTGGAGCAGGGCCTGGACCGAAAGCCCGCTCAGGTTCATGAAAGTCTCCGGCTTGGCCAGCAGGATGGGGCGATCCCCGAATGCCGTGCTGGCGGTGGCAGCCCTGCCGCGCCGATTGGCCACTGCAACGCCGAGGTTGGCGGCGATGCGATCTATGGCCATGAAACCCGCATTATGCGGGGTCCAGACATACTCCACGCCGGGGTTGCCCAGCCCGACGACGAGAAACGGAGCCGATGGGCTGCGCTCGCCGGAGGCCGAAGCTGGACGAAACCCGGCCAACGGTTACTTCTTCGCCTCGGTCTTGCCCTTCTTGGCGACCTCCGGCTCGGCCGGAGCCGCGCCTTCGGCTGCCGCAGGCTCAGCCTCGCCGCGCACGGAGACGACATGGGCCACGGTGGCATCCTCGGCACTGAGGAAGCGCAGCTTGCCGGCATGGGGCAGGTCCGCGACGCGGATCGCCTGATTGAGGGCAAGGTTCGTGATGTCCACATCGATGTGCTGCGGAATGTCGGCAGGCAGGCACTCGATTTCGACTTCGCGCAGCACCTGATCGAGGATGCCGCCCTGGGTCTTGACGCCGGTGGCGGTACCCAGCAGACGGACCGGAACGCGCACGCGCATGAGCTTGTCCAGGGCGATCCGCTTCAGGTCGATGTGCAGCAGGGTGTCGCGGATCGGCTCATACTGCCAGTCGACGATCATGGCCTTGACCGTGCCCTGGCCTTCGATGGTCACGTCAAAGATGGAGTTGTGGCCGCTCTCGGAGTGCAGGATGCGGAGGATCTGCTTGGGATCGACCTCGATGGCAATCGATTCCTGACCGGCACCGTAGAGGATGGCCGGGATGTTGCCGGCGGCACGCACGCGGCGGGCGGCATTCTTGTTGAACTTCCCGGTACGCGTCCGGGCTGCGACTGACTCTGGCATAAAGACTCTCTCGTTTCTGATTCGGGCACGCAACAGATGCGCTCCCTTTGTTCGCGGCAGGCCGAAGCCGACCGGGGTGACGGGCGGAAGAACGGCGTCAGTTGAACAGCGAGCTGACGCTGGTCTCCATGTGGATGCTTTCAATGGCCGCGCCCAGCAGGCCGGCGATGGAAAGCACCTTGATCTTGGGCACCTGCAGCGCAGCTTCGCGCAGCGGGATGGTGTTGGTGACGACCAGCTGCTGCATCCGCGAGGCGGCGATGCGCTCAATGGCAGGGCCGGAAAGCACGGCATGGCTGGCGCAGGCGTGGACGGCTGCGGCCCCGTTGGCCAGCAGCGCATCGACGGTCTTGACCAGGGTTCCGGCCGTGTCCACGATGTCATCGATGACCAGGCAGGTGCGGCCGCGCACATCGCCGATCACGTTCATGACCTCCGCCACATTCATGTCCGTGCGGCGCTTGTCCACAATGGCCAGCGGAGCACCCATCTTGGTGGCAAAGAAGCGTGCCCGCTCCACGCCGCCGGCATCCGGGGAGACGACGGTGAGGTTGGGCAGGTTCAGCTCGCGGAAGTAGGAGACCAGAACCGGGCTGGCAAAAAGGTGATCGACGGGAATATTGAAAAAGCCTTGAATCTGCGCCGCGTGCAGGTCCACGAACAGGGCGCGGTTGGCCCCGGCGGTGGTCAGCAGGTCGGCAATCAGCTTGGCGCTGATGGCCACGCGGGGGCGGTCCTTGCGGTCCTGACGGGCGTATCCGTAGTAGGGCACGACGGCCGTGATGCGCGCCGCCGAGGCACGCTTGAGCGCGTCAATCATGATGAGCAGCTCGAGCAGATGCTGATCGACCGGGAAGCAGGTGGGCTGCACCAGAAAGACATCGGCACCGCGAACATTTTCCAGCAGTTGGAAGTAGACCTCGCCGTCGGCAAAGCGCTGCAGCTTGCTTTCGCCCACCTTGACGCCGACAAAGCCGGCAATCTCGTCAGCCAGGGCGCGGTTGGCCGTGCCGCTGAAGAGCTTGAAGCTCTTGTCCTCGCCCAGGCCGCGGCTGCGCTTGCGCTCGGAGGCAAGCTTGACGTCGCGATTTTTGGGCTGCGCGTCGGCAGCGGATTCGGTCTGCGGGGCGTTCATGTTCTCTTCCACACTGGTGCTGGTCGTCATCGGTGCAGTTCCTCCGGTGCTGGTTGGCATGGGCTGCTCTGCTGTCTCCGGGCTGGGTGCGGGGCACGCGGCCTGGAGGCTGACTGGCTGGGCGACTAGGATTCGAACCTAGACAAAGTGCGTCAAAGGCACTTGACCTACCATTAGTCGATCGCCCAGTGCTTGCTGACAGCCGCTGGCGAGTGTTGCATCGCTCGCAAACGGGTGTCAACCGGCGGTTGGCAGAAGGACCTGCTCCCAGTAGGACTGGCGTGGAAGGGTGTGGGTCAGCAAGGACTCAACCCCGACCGCGCGCAGACGCTGGGCCACAGCTTCTGCCTCCTTTCGGCCTGGGTAAAGGCCGAAAAGCGAAGAACCGGACCCGGACAGGGATGCGTAGAGGGATTCCTCCGGCGTGCCTTGAGCCACGAGGATGCGCTTGATCTGAGCGAGGAAGGGATGCTGAGCGAAGACCACACGCTCGAAGTCGTTTCCAATCCCGGTTCGGACAAGCGCGGACACCAGAGGCCCGGCCAGGCTCTGCCGCTGGGGCAGAACACCGGAAGAGTCCATCCTTGCAGCAACTTCCGGATGGAAGCCGGCCTGCGAACAGGCCCCTGCATAGATTCGACTCAACTGACCCAGTCTATCGTCATCCGGCAGCGGGGTCAACCGGGCTGACGGGGCTGTAGACTCCTGCCCGGCTGCGCAGAGGGCATCCCAGTCGCGGAAGGCCTGCGGCGTGGAGACACCGACGGCCGGCGTGGCCACCAGGCAGCAAAGGGAGGGCTGGTCCGGCAGCGGAAAGACCGACTGGCCGCGGTCCAGTCCGAGGATGGTGCCCCCGACCAGGAACAGCGGCACATCCGAGCCCACGCGGGCGGCCAGTTGCAGGCGCTCGGCCTGCCAGGATGGCCTCTGGGCCGGATCGGCAGCAATCCCCAGCTCCGCCTCCAGCGCAAGCAGCGCCGCCACGGCGTTGGCCGAGCCGGCACCGAGACCGCCCTGCACGGGCAGCTGCTTGTCAATGTGAATGGAGACCTCCGCAGCGAGGCCGAGATGGTCCAGAGCGAGGGCCACCATCTTCCAGGCAGTGTTGCGCTCGTCGGTGGGCACGCGGGCATCGTTGGAGCTGAGCCGGATGCTGGTTTGCGCAGCCGGAAGTGCGGCGACGGTGACGCGGTCGTGCGCGGCCAGCGTCTGATAGACGGTCACGAGGGAGTGAAAGCCGTCGGCGCGGGGCGGACCGATGGCAAGGCCGAGGTTGATTTTGGCGTGGGATCGCGCGGTGACTGCCATGCGTTCTCAGTGTAGTACGGGCGGCGGCAGGAGGATGGGCATTGGATTTACAATCGGGTCATCCGCACCTGCGAGGTTGGCACGATGGCACACATGGTTTTCTGCGCACGATACAAGAAGGAAATGGAAGGACTCGAAGAGCCGCCGTTTGATTCGGACTTCGGACAACAGATCTACAAGAGCGTATCCCGGCAGGCCTGGGCCGAGTGGGTGGAGCGGCAGAAGATGCTGCTGAATGAGTATCGGCTGCAGCCGTGGACACCACAGGCGCAGAGCTTCCTGGTGGAACAGATGCAGGAGTTTTTCTTCGGCGATGGCGGAGCACTGCCGGCCGAGTACGTGCCGCCGTCCCACTGAGCGGGCAGGCGATTCGTGTACACTCAATGAGGAACCCCCGCGCGGCCGCTCGGCCAGCGCAAACGGTGTCGGGACGTGGCTCAGCCTGGTAGAGCACTCGCTTGGGGTGCGAGGGGTCGGCAGTTCAAATCTGCCCGTCCCGACCATTAATTTCTCTTACAGAACAGATGCTTGGATGGGTGCAAGCGTTGGCGACTGCCGACCGCGAGCACCCCAACCCGTCTCCGCAGCGCATGCGAAGGAGACACGCGTCCGGCCTGCGAGGGGTGGGAAACGCAGCTTCCCTGATCGGCAGTTCCAATCTGCCCGTCCCGACCATTGATTTTGTTTTCTTGTAATTTGCTTAGTACAAATGCTGGCTACAGAGCAAGGGATGCGTATGCATTTACTTCTGACATATGTTTTTAGCCCTAAATTTCGCATGTGAGCATTTACGTCGATCACGCTCTCTGTATACATTCTTTCAATACAAGTTTTCTTGATTATCCCGCGCCTAAATCGTCTATAATCGCGACTCTACTCTGACATGGCTAGACACCAACACTCTGCCAATCTGAGTAAATCCAAGCTTGAAGGAAAAAATGAAGCGAACCATCCTTGTACTGTCTTTTGTCTCCGTATTAGCATTTCCAGTCCAATCCTTCGCAAAGACCCATAAATACGAGTTTGACACCCCCTGTAAGACTCTTTGGACCGCAGTGAAGGACACTCTACGAAATTCCGGGAAGTACGGAATCCTCGGGATCTCTGACTCCGAACAAACTGCGTCATACATCATTGGCGGATCGCTTGGCGGCAAACGCATCAACTCACTCGTTTTAAATCCACAAGGAAACGGATGCGAGTTACAAGTCCAGACTGCATTCTCAGGATTGGCCCACAATGATGCAGATGATCTGCGGAAACGAGTCGCCTCATCTCTTGCAAAACTTCAAACCAAGGAAAAAGATTCTGGGTCACAACCAAAGAAATAGCTCGGTTTTATCCGAGGAAATGCACCCTGAGTACACATGGTGCGCTACGGGGTTTCCTGCTTTGTAGGGTTGCGTTCGGTTTCGAGCAGGGCCTGCTTGCGTGCGGTGCCCCAGCGGTAGCCGCTGAGCGCGCCGCTGGCGGCGACGACGCGATGGCAGGGCACCAGCAGGGCGACGCGGTTGGTGGCGCAGGCGTGGGCCACGGCGCGGGTGGCGGTGGGCTGGCCCAGTTCGCCAGCCAGCTGGCTGTAGCTGCGCGTCTGGCCGGGCGGAATCTGCTGCAGGGCAGCCCAGACGCGCAACTGGAAGGCGGTGCCGCGCAGGTCAAGCGGCAGAGGCGGCTGTGCGCTGCCGGTGCCGGCGCAGGCGAGGATGGTGCGCAGGCTGCGGTCCAGCTCCGCGGACGGGCTGAGCGTGGCGGCGTGGAAGCAGCGGCGAAGATCGGCCAGCAGAGAGTCGGGTGCGTCTCCGAAGGCCAGCCAGCAGAGGCCACGGCGGCTGCTGGCGGCCAGGGCGTAGCCGGGAATGCCGGAGGATGCGTGGGGCTGGCTGGGGGACGGGTCTTGAGCCGCGTCTTGAGGCGGGTTTGGGGTTGGGAATGGCGATTGGGCTGGGGATTGATTTTGGGACGCGTTGGCCTGGCAACCGCCGAGCGTGCAGGGCTGGATGGCGTAGGCGATGGCTTCCGCAGCGGCTCCGCGGCGTAGCGAGCCGGGCGTGAGCCCCAGCGGCGAGCCGGTGTAGGCGCGGCTGGAGGAGCTGTAGCCGGCGGCGTGCAGGGCCGCGGTGATGGACTGGTCCGGCTGGGCCAGGGCCTGGGCAAAGCGCCGGGCGCGCTGGGCGGCCAGATACTGCGACGGGGACAGTCCGAAGGCTGCGCGAAAGGCCCGCTGGACGGCGTAGGCGCTCGATCCGGTGCGACGGGACAGGCGGGCAAGCGGGAGCTGGCCGCTGGCGCCGCTGTCCAGATGTTCGTCGAGCAGGGAGCGCACCTGCGCAGCCAAGGGCGCGGACGGGGCGGCGTCGGGATGGCAGCGCTGGCAGGCGCGAAATCCTGCGGCGTGCGCTGCGGCAGCCGAGGCGAAGAAGCGAACGTTGCGCCGCAGGGGCAGGCGGCTGGCGCAGCCGGGGCGGCAGTAGATGCCGGTGGTGAGGACGGCGTAGCAGAAGTTGGCGCTGGAGTCGCGCTGGCAGAGCTGCTGCCAGCGGAGGTCGTCGGACTGGACGCTGGCAGCGGCGGGCAGGGGATGGTTGGCGTGGCGCGGCGGCATGGAAGCGATTCTCCCGGATCGCGGGCCGGTAGCGCACTCCGAATCCGGCGAGCAATTCCTGAGCTGGCCGGGAGCCTGCGCGCCGGCCGGCTCAGGCATCGAGCTTGCGGGCGACCAGTTCATTGAGCAGCGCCGGGTTGGCCTGGCCCTGGGAGGCGCGCATGACCTGGCCGACGAAGAATCCGGCAACCGTCTTTTTGCCGGCGCGATACTGCTCCACCTGCTTGGGATTGGCGGCGATGACTGCGTCGATGAGCGCCTCCAGAGCGGCGGTGTCGGTGATCTGCTGGGGTTTCTCACGCTCGTAAACGGCGGGGAAATCCTCGCCGCCTTCAAAGCAGAGATCGAAGAGCTGCTTGAGCTGCTTGGAGCTGAGCTTGTTGTCCTCCAGCAGGTCAGCGGCAACGACGAGGCCATCGAGCGTGACCGGCGACTGGGCCAGCTCCAGCCCGGCAGCCTTCAGGCGTCCGCCCAGCTCGCTGAGCAGCAGGTTGGCCAGGCGACGGGGATTGCGGGTGCGCGAAGCGGCTGCCTCAAACTGATCGGCAAACTCGCGGGAGGCCGTAAGGGTCTGCGCGTCCTGCGCGGAGAGATCGTAGGCGGCGATCATGCGCGCGCGGCGCGGCTCCGGCAGCTCGGGCAGGCCGGCAGCGATCTGCGCCTGCCAGGCGGCGGAGACGATGAGCGGCGGAAGATCCGGCTCGGGGAAGTAACGATAGTCGTGGGCCTGCTCCTTGGAGCGCATGGAGTAGGTGCGGCCTTCGGCGGAGTTCCAGAGACGGGTCTCCTGGGCGATGGTGCCACCGGCTTCAACGACCTCGATCTGGCGCTCAATCTCGTACTCGAGCGCAGCGCGGATGAAGCGGAAGCTGTTGACGTTTTTGACCTCGACTTTTTTGCCAAAGGTGGAGGAGCCGCGCGGCATGATGCTGACGTTGGCATCGCAGCGCAGGGAACCCTCCTCCATGTTGCAGTCGGAGACTCCGGCGTAGAGCAGGATTTCGCGCAGGCGGGTGAGGTACTCAAAGGCCTCGTCGGGGGTGCGGATGTCGGGCTCGGAGACAATCTCGATGAGCGGCGTGCCGCAGCGGTTGAGATCGACGTAGGTGCGCGTGGCGGAGTCGGCAAAGCCGTCGTGAATGCTTTTGCCGGCGTCCTCTTCCATGTGGGCGCGGGTGATGCCGATGCGCTTGAGCGAGCCGTCGGCGGTGGGCACGTCGATGTAGCCATGCTCGGCGATGGGCTTGTCAAACTGGGAGATCTGGTAGCCCTTGGGCGAGTCCGGATAGAAGTAGTTTTTGCGGGCAAAGATGGAGCGCTCGCGAATCTGGCAGTGCAGCGCCTGTCCGGCGAGGACGGCAAACTCGACCGCCTGGCGGTTGAGCACCGGCAGAGCTCCGGGCAGGCCAAGACAGGTGGGGCAGACGTTGGTGTTCGGTGCCGCGCCATAGCGGTTGGCACAGCCGCAGAAGGCCTTGGTGGCGGTGAGCAACTGGACGTGGACTTCCAGTCCGATGACAGGCTCGTATTGGGCGCGAATCTGTGGGCTGAGCGCGGCGGTGGTCATGTGGGAATTTTAGCAGTGGTGCAGAACGGGCGCAGACCCTGCGGCTGCGCCCGGCGATGAATGGCGGAAGCACCGGCAATCGTCAGTGCGTGGGATCGGCGGCGGTGAATGGCGAACAGCAGGGTTTGGCCACGGCGTGGAACTCCATCAGCTCCAGGCGGATGCCGTCCGGATCATAGAGGTTGAACTGCTCCTTGCCGTCGCGACCGATCTGGGTGTGCTTGTCGGTGTGGCCGGTAAGGCGGTGCTGCGCGGCGAGCATGCTGTAGGCGGCAGGCACGGAGACCACCCCGATGGACAGATGATCGAGCACGCCGAGCGCCTGCTGGGTCATGCCCGGGGGAATGCCGGCCGGACCGCTGGCCAGCATGTATTCCAGCCAGTCATGGCCGTCGGGCACCTGCTGGGAGACCCAGTCGATCTTGTTGTCATGCATGCCGCCGAACCAGTAGGGACGGAAGCCGAGCAGGGCGCGATAGAAGGTGTCTTCCGTGGCGCGGGAGTGGACCATGATGCCGATGTGGATGATGTGGTGGCCGATGGCGCGCGGCGCATGCACGGCGTGGGGATGCGCCGGCGGCTGGACAAACTCCACCAGATTGCCTTCGGGATCATGGACGCGGAAGGTGAGGCTGCCATCGGAGAGGTGGGTGAGCTGCGAGGGCGTCTTCCAGCCCTTGGCGGCAAGCCAGGCACGCAGGCCGGCGGCATCGGTGGTGTTCCAGGCGGAGTGGTCGAGGCGATTGATGCCGGCATTCGGCGGCAGCGGCAGCACCTCCACGAACTGGGTGGGGCTGAGCATGTAGCGGACGCCGTGGGGATTCTCCGGGTCGGGAGCGCGCTGGGCTCCGATGCTATCGACGTAGTAGTGGTCGGTGGCCTGCATGTCTGCGGCGTAGGTGGCCAGATGGCTGATGCTGGTGATGGCCGGCCGCGGCGCGGCGTTCGACTGCGGGGCGGCGTGTAACTGCGGTGCGGCAACAAGGGCCAGCGCAGCCAGTGCACCGGGCAGGCAAAGGTGGAGGCCGTGGTGGGAGGAAGCAGACGCAACGCGGGCCGTTTGCCGGGAAGCGGAACGGGACGACAGCAGGGAGAACATGGGCAGCACCTCGGAAAAATCCCGGAATCAAATTCCCTAGAACGATAGGCGCTGCACAGTGCTTTGCGCAAGCGGAAAATGCGCCCCGCCGCCGAGGTGCGGATTGCGTTGCATGGCGGAGTAAAGCTATTTACCTCGCAGCGATGGCTGCGGCGTGGAAGCGGCGTGGGGCCGGATGCCCGTGACAGCGGGCAATGCCGCGCCTGTACGATTTGCATTGCCTTGCCGGAATCCGACGGCATAAGATCACGAACATGTTCCGGAAAACCCTTACACTCGCCACTGCTGCGCTGCTGACGGCCACCGCCGTGGCGCAGACGGCTACTCCTGTGCCTCCGGCAGATCTGGCCGAGGCGCGCGCGATCTTCAAGCAACTGATCGAGATCAACACCACGGATACGCCCCAGGGCAACGTGACGACGGCGACCCAGGCGATGCAGAAGCGCTTTCTGGATGCGGGATTTCCCGCCTCGGACCTGCACCTGCTGGGTCCGAATGCGCGCAAGATGAATCTTGTGGTTGACTATCCGGGCACAGACAAGAGCGAGAAGCCGGTGCTGTTTCTGTGCCACGTGGATGTGGTGGAGGCGCTGCGCTCGGACTGGCATACCGATCCCTTCCAGTTTGTGGAAAAGGATGGCTACTACTACGGGCGCGGAACGCAGGATATGAAGGACTCCGACGCGACGGTGGTGGCCACGTTTCTGCGGCTGCATCGCGAGGGGTACCACCCGAAGCGGGGCATGATTCTGGCTCTGACTGCGGATGAGGAAGGCGGCAAGTCCAACGGCGCAAGCTGGCTGGTGGAGCATCATCGCGAGCTGGTGGACGCGGCCTTTGTGATCAATCCGGACTCCGGCGGCGTGGAGCTGCAGAATGGCAAGGCCGTGGTGGCCGATGTGGAGGCGACGGAAAAGGTCTACTCCGATTTCCAGGTGACGGCCTACAACCGCGGCGGACACAGTTCCCTGCCCCGGCCGGACAATGCCATCTATGAGCTGATGGCTGCGCTGAACAAACTGGCCGCCTACAGCTTTCCCTTTGAGCTGAACAGCGTGACGCGCGAGTACTTCACCGCCATGGCCAAGCAGGAGCACGGGCAGGTGGGCGAAGAGATGCGCGCCATCCTGAAGACACCGCCGGATCTGGCAGCGGCTGCGCGACTCTCGGCCCTGTCTCCGGACTTCAACTCGAACTTCCGCACCACGTGCGTGGCCACGCGGCTTTCTGGCGGACACGCCAACAACGCGCTGCCGCAGACGGCGCAGGCAAATGTGAACTGCCGCATCTTTCCGGGGCACTCCCCGGAGCAGATCCGGCAGCAGCTGATCGCTCTCTTTGGAGACGCCAAGCTCAGCGTGAAGTATGTCTCCGATGCCGGAGTGGTTTCCGATACGGCACCGGACCGGCAGGCGATGACACCGCCGCCGCCGATGCCGGCCGTCTTCAAGCCGCTGGATGCAATGGTGCAGGCCATCTGGCCGGGAACGCCGGTGACGCCGATCATGGAGGATGGCGCCTCGGACAGCATCTACTTTGCCAAGGCCGGGATTCCCTGCTACGGCTTCTCCGGCATTGCGCTGGAGCGCGGCGACGAGCGGATGCACGGGCAGGACGAGCGGCTGCCGATCGACTCCTACACCAGGGCGCTGCAGTTCATGTACGGCTTCTCCAAGGCAGTCGGCGACGAGTAAAGCAAAGCCCGCAGGCATTGCATGCAGCAGCAGCGGGCTTTGCCCGCCATCGGTGGCGGGAGTGGCCTGTGTGGCGCTCCCGCTGGTCGCGGCGGAATGTGACCGCGGCGGAATGCAGTTGCCTGCAGATAGAGAACAGAAGCAGGGAAACGCAAAATCGCACACGGGGGGCTGACGACACCGTGCAGCCCAGGGGCATGCGAACGAAATGGCCGGGCTGAAAATCGGACGAGGCTACAGTAGCCTGTCAGATTCCCAGCTCGGCCTTTGTTTCCACGAAACAGCGCACGGCAAATTCCAGGTCGGCACGGGAGTGCGCCGCTGAGATCTGGGTGCGGATGCGGGCCTTGCCCATGGGCACCACGGGATAGCTGAAGGCGACCACGTAAACGCCCTTGGCCAGCATGCGTTCGGCCACGCGCACGGCCACGGAGGCGTCGCCAAACAGGATGGGGACGATGGGGTGTTCGCCGGGCTGGAGGGTGAAGCCGGCGGCCTGCAGCGACTCCCGGAAAAAGCGCGTGTTCTCACGCAGCGAATCCAGCAGCGCGGCGGACTGGCTGACGAGGTCGAGCGCCTGCAGCGTGGCGGCTACGATCGGCGGCGCGACGGAGTTGGAAAACAGATAGGGCCGCGAGCGCTGGCGCAGCAGATCCACAATGGCCTTGCGACCGCTGATGTAGCCGCCGCTGGCTCCGCCGAGAGCCTTGCCCAGAGTGCCGCTGACGATGTCCACGCGCTGCTGCACGTCAAAGAGCGCCGGTGTGCCGCGACCGCCGGGGCCGAAGAATCCGACCGCGTGGGAGTCATCGACCATGACGAGCGCCTGATAGGTTTCGGCAAGTTCGCAGATGCGGTCCAGACGGGCGACGAAGCCATCCATGGAGAAGACGCCGTCGGTGACGATGAGCCGGTACCGTGCGCCGGAGGCCTGCTGCAACTGGGCTTCCAGATCGGCCATGTCGCCGTTGCGGTAGCGGAAGCGCGCAGCCTTGCAGAGCCGGATGCCGTCGATGATGCTGGCGTGGTTCAACTCATCGGAGACGATGGCATCCTCGGCGTCGAGCAGCGTCTCGAAGACGCCGCCGTTGGCATCGAAGCAGGAGCTGTAGAGGATGGTGTCGTCGGTGGACAGGAACTGGCTGAGGCGCTGCTCGAGCGTGCGATGCAGCGACTGCGTGCCGCAGATGAAGCGGACGCTGGCCTTGCCGAAGCCCCACTGATCGAGCGCCTGATGCGCGGCAGCCAGGATGGCCGGATGGTTGGCCAGGCCGAGGTAGTTGTTGGCGCAGAGGTTGAGCACGCTGCCGGAGCCAACGGCAACGTGGGTCTGCTGCGGGCCTTCCATGAGCCGCTCGCGCTTGGTGAGCCCATCGGCTTCAATGGCGGCGAGGCGGGCTTCCAGATGCTGCTGAAAACTGCCGTACATGAGGACTCCTTATCCCAGCGTGGAGAGATCGAGGACAACCTTGCCGGTGTTTCCGGAGATCATGGCAGCGAAGCCCTGCTCGAAGTCGGCAAAGTCGAAGCGATGCGTGATGACGGGCGAGATGTCCAGTCCGGATTCGGTGAGCACGGACATTTTGTACCAGGTGTCGTACATCTCCCGACCGTAGATGCCCTTGATGGTGAGCATGTTGAAGATGACCTTGCGCCAGTCCATGGGCATCTCCCGGGAGGGAATGCCGAGGATGGCGATCTTGCCGCCGTGGCAGAGGTTGTCGATCATCTGAGCCAGTGCGGCCGGGTTGCCGGACATCTCCAGCCCCACATCGAAGCCCTCGGCCATGCCAAGCTGCTGCTGCACGTCGGCCAGTGAGGTCTCCTGCGGGTTGACGGCCAGCGTGGCGCCCATCCTGCGGGCCAGCTCCAGGCGGTAGGGATTCATATCCGTGATGACGACGTGACGCGCGCCGGCGTGGCGCACAACCGGGATGGCCATGATGCCGATGGGACCGGCGCCGGTGATGAGCACATCCTCGCCCAGAACCGGGAAGGAAAGCGCCGTGTGAACGGCATTGCCGAAGGGATCGAAGATGGCGGCAACGTCCAGGTTGATGCCGGCGTGGTGGCGCCAGATGTTGGCCATGGGCAGGGCGATGTACTGGGCGAATGCACCGGGGCGGTTGACGCCGACGCCCTGGGTGTTGGCGCAGAGATGGCGGCGGCCGGCCATGCAGTTGCGGCAACGGCCGCAGACGACGTGGCCCTCACCGCTGACGATGTCGCCGGGGTGGAAGTCGTTGACGTTGGCACCGACGGCGACGATTTCGCCGACGAACTCGTGGCCGATGGCCATGGGGACGGGGATGGTCTTCTGCGCCCAGGCATCCCACTGGTAGATGTGTACGTCCGTGCCGCAGATGCCGGCGCGCAGGACGCGGATGAGCACGTCATTGATGCCGTAGGCCGGTTCGGGAATGTCTTCGAGCCAGAGGCCGGGCTCGGCGAGTTTTTTGACGAGTGCTTTCATGAACAGAACTCCTGTGCGGCAGTCCGGCGCGCCGAAAGCGGAAGCGCGGCAAGCCGCCCTCCTACTGTACGCGATGCCAGGCAGGGGAATGAAGGGGCTGCGAGCGGGCCGTACCGCTGCCCAGCCGCGCCGCTGATAGACTGATAGGGCCATGATCCTGCCCTTTGTGAGGGGAATTTTTGCCGAACTGGAAGCGACAGACGGCCTGGAACGGGTGCGTCGGCACCTGTCGCAGGGCATGGGCCGCAGACGCGTCAGCGGGCTGACGGCCACGGCCCGTGCGCTGCTGCTGCCGCTGATGGCGCGCGCGGCACGAATGCCGGTGATCGTTGTGGTGCCGGACAACAAGGCCGCCGAGGCACTGGAGCAGGCACTGCGCGTGGGCTGCGAACTGACCGGAGCCGTGGACGTGGCATCGCTTGCCCGGCTGCCGGCCCACGATGTTTTGCCCTTCGAGAATCTCTCCCCACATCCGGATATTCAGGAGCAGCGCGCGGCGGTGCTGTGGAAGTTCGTGACCGGCGCGGTGACGGTGCTCATCGCTCCCGTGGAGGCGCTGGCGCTGCGGATGTTCGAGCGCAGCTACTATGCCAATCTGGCGCTGCGGCTGGAGCGCGGCGAAGAGATGGACATGGAGATGGTCATCGAGCACCTGGCCAGCGTGGGCTACGAGCAGGTGGACCTGGTGGAGATGCCGGGGCAGTTTGCCCGTCGCGGCGGCATTCTGGACGTCTATTCGCCGGAGATGGAGCGGCCCGTGCGGGTGGAGTTCTTTGGCGACGAGATTGAGTCGATGCGGCGGTTTGATCCGGAGACGCAGCGCAGCGCCTCTGCCGTGGACGAAGCCCTGCTGCTGCCGCTGACCGAGACTCCGGCAACGGAAAAAATGCTGGCAGCCGTGCACGCGCGGCTGAGCCGGGAGCGCGTGGAGGGCGACGAGGATCAGGTGGCCGGCGCACTGGAGGCGCAGGGCGCAACGATCTTTCCGGGGTGGGAGTTCTTTGCCGCAGCCCAGGGTGCGGAGACGTATCTGACGCGGCTGCTGCCGCGCTGCGCGCTCTTTGTGGAAGAGCCGGCGATGGTGCGCAACCAGGTGGAGCGCTGGTGGAACAAGGTGCAGCAGCGGCATGATCGCTCTGCCATGGGCTCGCTGGTGCTGCCGGAGGATGTCTACATCCGGCCGGAGATTCTGCAGGGCATTCTGGATTCGCATCCGGGGCTGGATCTGGATCAGCTGGGCGCGATTGACATTCTGGACGAGGATCGGACGCTGGGGGAGATTGCCTTTGCCTCGCGGCCAACGCTGCGATTCCACGGCTCGATTCCCGCCTTTGTGGACCAGCTGCGACAGCTGATGGAGCAGGACCAGCGGACGCTGATCGCCGTGCCGCACCAGGGCGAGGTGGAGCGCGTGGCCACGATCCTGCGCGAGTATCAGCTGCCCTATCGAATTGGCAGCCGGAATCCGCATGCCGGCAGCGAAACGCTCTATGACGAGACCAGTCACCTGGCCGGGGATCTGCGCGTGCCGGTGATTGTGCGCGCACAGCTTGCCTCCGGTGTGCATCTGGGCGAGATCCGGCTGACGATCTTTGGTGCCAATGACATCACCGACGAGATTGACGTGCAGGCAAGGCTGGAGCCGCGCAAGTCCAAGACGGCTGCCTTTGTCTCGGATTTTCGCGACCTGACGGTGGGCGATTACGTGGTCCATGTGGAGCACGGCATTGCGCGCTACCAGGGGCTGAAGGAGATTGAACAGGACGGGATGCGTGTGGAGTTCATGGTGCTGGAGTTTGCCGAGCAGGCAAGGCTCTACGTGCCGCTGACGCGCCTGGACCTGATCCAGAAATATCGCTCGACCGACGCCGGACCCGCGCCGGAGCTGAACAAGCTGGGATCGCAGCAGTGGGCCAAAACCAAGGCCCGCGTGAAGAAGGCGATGGCCGACATGGCCGACGACCTGCTGAAGCTCTACGCGGAGCGCCATGCGGCACGCGGTCATGCCTTCAGCCCGGACAATGACTTCCAGCGCGAGTTCGAGGATGCGTTTGACTTTACGGAAACCGACGATCAGCTGAACGCGATTGAGGACATCAAGCGCGACATGGAATCGGAGCGGCCCATGGACCGGCTGCTGTGCGGCGATGTGGGCTACGGCAAGACGGAGGTGGCCATGCGAGCCGCCTTCAAGGCGGTGCAGGACGGCAAGCAGGTGGCCGTGCTGACGCCGACAACCATCCTCTGCTTCCAGCATTTTGAGACCTTCAAGAAGCGCTTTGCGCAGTTTCCCATCACCGTGGAAATGATCTCGCGTTTTCGCACGCCGAAGGAGCAGAAGGCGGTGCTGGAACAGGTGGCCACCGGCAAGGTGGACATCCTGATCGGCACGCACCGGCTGCTGAGCAAGGATCTGCAGTTTCAGGATCTGGGCCTGCTCATCATCGACGAGGAGCAGCGTTTTGGCGTCAAGCACAAGGAGCGGCTGAAGGAGATGCGGCGCGCGATTGACGTGCTGGCCATGAGCGCAACTCCGATTCCGCGCACGTTGCATATGTCGCTGGTGGGCCTGCGCGACATGAGCGTGATCGAGACGCCGCCCAAGGATCGCATGGCCATTCAAACAGTCGTGGCCAAGTTTGACGAAAAGCTGGTGCGGTCTGCCGTGGAGCTGGAGCTGGAGCGCGGCGGGCAGGTGTATTTTGTGCACAATCGCGTGGAAAGCATTTACGAGATCGGGATGCTGATTCAGGAGCTGGTGCCTGCGGCGCGCGTGGTGGTGGCACACGGGCAGATGGGCGAAAGCGACCTGGAAAAGGTGATGCTGGCCTTCATGCGGCGCGAATACGATGTGCTGGTGGCGACATCGATCATTGAAAACGGGCTGGATATTCCGCTGGCAAATACGATTCTGATCAATCGCGCGGATCGCCATGGGCTGAGCGAGCTGTATCAGCTGCGCGGGCGCGTGGGCCGCTCCAATCGCCGCGCGTATGCCTACCTGCTGATCCCACCCGAGCGCGAACTGACGGAGATTGCGCGGCGGCGGCTGGCTGCGCTGAAGGAGTTCAGTGATCTGGGTGCGGGCTTCAAGATTGCCGCGCTGGACCTGGAGCTGCGCGGAGCCGGAAACCTGCTGGGCGGCGAACAGAGCGGCCACATCGAAGCCGTGGGCTTTGAACTGTACACGTCGATGCTGGAGGATGCGGTGAAGCGGCTGAAGGGCGAGCACGACGAGGCGCGCACCAGCACGCAGCTGAACCTGGGCATCGCACTGCGCATTGACGAGCAGTATGTGAGCGAGGAAAACCAGCGGCTGCGGCTCTACAAGAAGATTGCCGGAGCAGCCGGAGCCAAGGACATCGAGGAGATTCGCGCGGAAATGCTGGACCGCTACGGTCCGCTGCCGGAGCATGCCGAAGCCCTGCTGACCGCCGCCGGGCTGCGGGTGCTCTGCGAGCAGGTGGGCGTGGCGCAGCTGGATCGCAAGCGCGAGTTCCTGCATCTGCGCTTCACCGAGCACGCCTCGGTGGATGCCGAACGGCTGATGCAGGAGGTGGCACGCAAGGCACGACGCGGAGCGCAGTTCACGCCGCAGGGTGTGCTGAAATATCCGCTGACGGCAGCCGATCCGGGTGGTGTAATGAACGAAGCACGGGCGCTGTTGGAGAGTATTCGCGCGGCCTGAAGCCGGGCAAGGCAATGGAATGCAATCGAGAGGATCGGCGATGATACGACGCATGGGGCTGGCCCTGGGCCTGGCAGGAGCGATGATGATGAGCAGCATGGCGGCAACGGCGCAGACGAAGGAGGCGAAGCAGGCTTTCCTGCACGCCTCGGATGCCTACTTCGACGAGGTCTACTTCCCTTTCCAGCCCACCAACGGCACGCTGGCCGGCTATCACCAGTACGACGCGAAGCTGGAGGACCTTTCCGCAGCCAGCCGCACGGCCGAGATTGCCGCGCTGCACCGGGCCGAACAGCGCGTGGAGGCGATTGCCCCCGCAGCCCTGGACCAGCCCACGCGCGCTGATCGCGCCCTGGTGCTGGCCAGCATCCACTCGCGGCTGCTGACGCTGGAGACGATCCGCCCCTGGCAGAAGGATGCCGACATCTACTCCAGCACCATCTCCAACGGGATTTTTTCGCTGATGGAGCGAAAGTTTGCCCCGACCGATGTGCGGCTGCGCGCTGCGGTGGAGCGCGAGAAGCAGGCACTGGCACTGCTGCAGCAGGCGCGCGTGAACCTGACGGATGCTCCGCATGTCTACACCGAGATTGCGATCGAGCAGTTGCAGGGGATCATCAGCTTCTTTCAGCAGGATGTGCCGACGGCATTTGCCGACGCGCAGGACCCTGCGGTGCGCGCCGCATTTGCCCACTCCAATGCGGCTCTGATTGCCGGGCTGCAGCAGTATCTGCACTGGCTGCAGACGGACCTGCTGCCGCGCTCACATGGCGACTTCCGCTGGGGCGCGGAGACCTTCCGCAAAAAGCTGGCCTATGACGAGATGGTGGATATTCCGCTGCCGCGGTTGCTGGCCATTGGCGAGGCCGACCTGCGGAAGAATCAGGCAGCCTTTAACAAGCTGGCACGCGAAGTGGAGCCGAACAAGGATCCCAGAGCGGTTCTGGAGGAGCTGGGTGCCGATCATCCGGCGCCGGACCAGCTGCTGCAAAGCTTCCGCGACACCTTCAACGGGCTGATCGGATTCATTCAACAGAAGCATATTGTGACCATCCCCTCCGAAGTGCGACCGATCGTGGAGGAGACTCCGCCGTTCATGCGGGCAACCACGTTTGCCTCGATGGATACGCCGGGGCCGTTTGAGCAGCATGCCACCGAGGCCTACTTCAACGTGACGCTGCCGGACAAGAGCATGACGCCGGAGCAGGTGGAAAGCTACATGCACTCGTTCAACGTGGGCACGATTGTGAGCACGGCCGTGCATGAGGCCTATCCGGGGCACTATGTGCAGTTCCTGTGGGTGCCGAAGGCTCCCAGTCGGGTGCGCAAGCTGCTGGGTGCCAGCTCCAATGCCGAAGGCTGGGCGCACTACTGCGAACAGATGATGCTGGATGAAGGCTATGGACAGCCGGGAGCAGGAGCCAGGACCGAACGCGAGGCCAGGCTGCTGCGGCTGGGGCAGCTGCAGGATGCGCTGCTGCGCGATGCACGCTTTGTCGTGGGCATCCAGATGCACACCGGATCGATGACGATGGACCAGGCCATTGCCTTC
>JAJZGG010000107.1 GCA_021804965.1 Acidobacteriota bacterium | reverse complement strand
ATGCAGGATGCCGTCTTTGAAGTGGCGCTGCTCGACATCTGGCTGCCAGACCGCGACGGACTCGACGTGATGCAGGACGTCCAGGCGCTGGCGGCTGAATCCCGCCCGGAAGTGGTCATCATCTCCGGCCACGGCACCATTGAAACCGCCGTGCGCGCCACC
The DNA here is from genome assembly GCA_021804965.1 of Acidobacteriota bacterium. Taxonomy (GTDB): domain Bacteria; phylum Acidobacteriota; class Terriglobia; order Terriglobales; family Acidobacteriaceae; genus Acidicapsa. The sequence continues at coordinate 7,544 of JAJZGG010000107.1, read as the reverse complement.
AAGCTCGGCGCCTACGACTTCCTGGAAAAACCCCTCTCGCTTGACCGCACACTGATGGTCGTCCAGCATGCCGTCGAGGCCCGCCGCCTGCGCCGCGACAATCTGGAATTTCAGCGCCAGTTCTCCGCCAAAAGCAGCCTCACCGGCGACAGCGTCCCGGCCAAGGCTCTGCGTCAGCAGATTCGCCTGATGGCCCCCACCAACGGGCGCGTGCTCATCTACGGCGAATCCGGCACCGGCAAGGAGCGGATCGCCCGCGCCATCCATGCCGAAAGCCTCCGCCGCGACCGCGTCTTTGTCGAGCTCAACTGCGCCGCCATTCCCGAGGCCCACATTGAGGCCGAGCTCTTCGGCTATCGCAACGGGGCCTTCCCAGGAGCACAGGCCGGCGCGGCACAGGACAAGCGCGGCGTTCTGGAGCGCGCCGACGGCGGCACGCTCTTCCTCGACGAAGTGGGCGACATGAGCCTGAAGACCCAGGCCAAAGTGCTCAGCGCTCTCGACGAGCAGCGCTTTACCCCGCTGGGCGCCACGCAGCCCATCCGGGTCGATGTCCGCGTCATCGCAGCCACCAACAAGGACCTCGAGGAGGAGATTCAGAAGGGCAACTTCCGCGAGGATCTCTTCTACCGCCTCAACGTCGTTCCCTTCTTTGTGCCCCCGCTGCGCGAACGCAAGCAGGACATTCCGCCGCTGGTGGCAGAGATTCTCCGCGAATTTGGCCGGGAATACGGTCGTCCCCGCATTGAGATTGAGCCGGAGGCCTGCGACCTGCTTGCCCAGCACAACTGGCCCGGCAATGTTCGCGAGCTGCGCAACGTCCTGGAGCGCGTCCTGATCCTCAACCCGCGCATCCTGCGCATTGAGCGCCGCCACCTGCCCACGCTCAGCCATCGCAGCCCGGCCGCAGTCCGCGGCAACGACTGGAGCTCCCTGCAGGAGGCCCGCGACGCCTACGAGCGCGAATACATCCTGAAGAAGCTCGAAGAGGCGCGCCACAACGTGAGCCGCGCCGCCGAGCTGCTCGGCCTGGAACGCAGCCATCTCTACCGCAAGATGAAGGCCCTCGGCATCACCACGCGCGAATAGCCCCGGCCTGTTTCTGCATAGCCCGAAGCTGATCCCGCTGCCGGAGCTGTTCCCGCTTCACGGCTGCCGTGCCTGTTCTCGCTTTACGGCTGTCGCTCGAGCGGCACCTGCGCCTTCTGGCTCTCCGGCGCATCCGGCCGAATGCTGAAGTCCCACAGCTGCTCGCTCATCTGCTCCGGGCTCATCTGGCCGTGATCCGTCATCTGCACCAGCGCATACTCGCCCGGCGGCAGCGACGACGATGGCTCCAGCCGCAGCCACTGTCCGCCGGGCATCTCCGTCGTGGTCACCGGCACCGTATGTTCGCTGGCGACCGGCTTGCCATCCTTGCCCACGCGCACCGTGCCCACCAGCCGCGCCGCATGCCGCACCTCCACGCGCACAATGGCAAATCCGGCGTGGGCTGAGGCTGCTCCCGGCGCGTTGTTCTGTGCCGCCGCCTGGCTGGTCTTCACCACCACCGCATCGGCGGCCGCTGCGGTCGGCCTGTCTTCCAGCGAAAGAAAGAACTGCGGCTGCCGGTCATGCAGCGCCGTGGGAGCCGCCGCTCCGGCCACTTCGATCGTCTGCCGCATGCCCGTCACCGGCTTCATCGCCGGCACCATCGTCGGCACCACGGACGGCACCAGCGCCCGCAGCAGATCGGTCTTCGTGCTGTTCAACGTACCCGAAACCGCAGGCAGCTCCACCAGCTCCGGCCTGCTCCGGTAGTGGTCCAGCGCAAACACCCCATCGCGATCCGGCAGCCGCAGCCCGGGCACAATCTCCGGCATCTCCGCATCGATGGCCGCCCGCTTTGCACCCTCCTCGCGATCCAGTTCGGCGGCCTCCTGCATGCCTTCCGAATTCAGATCCGCTGCCGGACCCGGCTTCCAGGCCAGCGTGGCCTTCCAGTCCACCATCGTCGCCGGCAGCTCCTCCCAATCCTCGCGATCGACAGAAAAATACCGCACCCGATCCCCCGCAATCTGGTAACTGCGCACGGTCTGGTAGCTGCCATCGGTCAGGATCAGGCGCCGATTTCCGCCCGCTGCCGCAGTCCCCGGCACGCTCCCGCCCAGCATCTTCCGCCCGGCATTCGGCGTTGGCTGCGTCGTCTGCGTCTCGTTGCCAATCACAATCCGCGGGTCCTGCGGCGGACGGTCCGCAGGCGCCACCGCCACCGGAGAGTTCGGGGCATCCGGTGCCGGAGCCGACTGCGCCGCCACCGGCTGCAGAGCGGCAACGCCCAGCATCCCCACCAGCAGCAGGCCCGGCCACGCAACACCCACCCGGCATGCCCGGTTCTTCCTCTCTTCGCGCATCCGCTTGCGCATGCAGCCACCTTTCCGGCAACCTCCGCACCGCTGCCTGTCTGCAGTGTACGTCGATGCCACACCGCAGAAAAATCCGCACCCCATCGACCGTTGGACGGAACAAAACACCCTCGGAAATCGTCCATAGGTTGTGTATTCTGAAGGAAAGCAGTGCCCGCAAGGGTCACTGCCCAGCCCCATACCGGCTTTGGATGCACACACCGGCACACAGGAAGGCAAGCTCTTCGGCAGACATGCCCTTTCGCTCCCTCCAATTCGCAGCCACCCGCGCGCGCGCCCGCCAGGCCACGCGACTGGCGGCCTGCGTCTGCATGCTGCTGCTCGGCTTCCTGCTTTTCGTCCAGTCGGTGCACGTCCATCCGGCAGGCAGCAATCCGGACCAGTGCCCCATTTGCGTCGCCATGCATTCGGCCGTGCCTGTGCGCACCCACGCAGCGGTGCGGATGGTCCGCTGGCACCGTGACCTGATCGTCGCCCCACGCCAGTCGGCTGCCGCACCGGCGCTGCACTGCACGCTCTACAAGCGTCCGCCGCCCACCGTCTCTGCCTGATTCCGCCTGGGACTGCGGCGCGTCATGCCCCTGTCCTGGCAACAGAGCAGCACAGCCATCCGGGCAGGCAGCGCATCGCGTTACCTCCGGCCATCGTTCGGGATTGCGGCACTGACGGCCGCGGCAGCAAGCAGGACAATAGCACGCAGGGCGGCAGCCCGCTGCAGCAGCCAGATCCCGAAAAGCCTTCCCGAACGCTGCGACTGCACGGCTCCCAAGACTCGGCACAGCAGAGACTCGGCTCACCCAGACTCGGCTCACCCAAGACTCGGCTCACCCAGACCCGGCACACCAGGCGGCACAGAGCCGCAAGAACAGGCAAAGACGCATGCAGAAGATTGGATTCGTTCTCTTCGCCCTGCTGCTGGCATTCTCCACCAGCCACGCAGCGCAAACCACCGGCAGCACCGGCCTCATCACCGGCACCGTCCAGGACACCAGCGGAGCCGTCATCGTCGGTGCGCAGATCCAGGTCCAGGACCCTGCCACGGGGCTTTCCCGCACTGCCGTCAGTGACAGCAACGGCGAATTCCGCATTCCCAACCTGCCCTTCAATCCCTACCACCTTACCGTCACCGCTCCGGGCTTCAACGCCTACACCCAGGACGTCAACGTCCGCTCCGCCGTCGCCGTCCCCGTCACCGCCCATCTGGCCATTGGAGCCGCCGCCACCACCGTCCAGGTGACCGCCAGCGACCTGCTGGAGACCGACTCCAGCTTCCATACCGACGTCGATCGCAAGACCATTGACGAACTCCCGCTGGAGAGCCAGTCCTCCTCGCTCAGCTCGCTGGTCACCCTCAGCTCTCCCGGCGTTACGGCGGATTCCAACGGTCTCTTCCACGGTCTCGGCGACCACGCCTCCAACTCCTTTTCCATCGACGGCCAGCCCATCACGGACCAGCAAAGCAAGGTCTTCTCCAACCAGCTGCCATCCAACTCCGTCCAATCCATGGAGGTCATCGATGGAGCGCCTCCGGCCGAGTACGGCGGCAAGACCAGCCTCGTCATCCAGGTGACCACCCGCTCCGGTCAGGGCGTCACCAAGCCCACCGGCAGCGTGACCAGCTCCTATGGCACCTTCGGCTCCAGCACCGGCTCGCTCGACCTCAGCTACGGCAGCGACAACTGGGGCAACTTTGTCGAAGTCGATGGCCTGAACACCGGGCGATTCCTCGACCAGCCCGAGTTCAGCGTCTTCCACGACAAGGGCAACGAGGAGAACTTCTTCGATCGCGTGGACACGACGATCAACTCCCGCAACAACGCCCACGTCAACTTCAACTACAGCCGCTCCTGGTTCCAGACACCAAACTCCTATGACAGCACCAACGTCACCAACATCGTCCAGAACGGAGCCAGCTCCACGCCCGTGACCGGCGCGGTCGGCAGCGCCGATCAGCGCTCCCAGATCAACACCTTCGACTTTGCGCCCAGCTTCACCCACATCCTCAGCAACTACGCCGTGCTCAACGTGGGCCCCTACATCCGCCGCGACGCCTACGACTACTACCCCAGCAATAATCCGCTCGCGGACAAGGGTGCACCCAATCTCCAGACCTCCTCGATCGGGCAGTCCCGCTCGCTGACCAACGCCGGCATCCACGCCGACCTGACCTACACGCGCGGCATCCACCTCATCAAGATCGGCGGCAACTACGCCCAGACCTACCTCAACGAGCAGGACACCCTCGGCATTGTGGATGCGCTCTACAACGCGCCCTGCATCGATGCCGCCGGCAATCCCCTGCCCGGCTACGGCAGCCCCACCTCCTGCGGCGGCAATCTGCCCAATCCCCAGTACCAGCCCGTGCTCGCGCCCTATGACCTCACCCGTGGCGGCGGTCCCTACACCTTCCGCGGGCACACCGACGTCAAGGAGATCGGCGTCTATGCCGAGGACCAGATCACCGTCGGCAACTGGCTGCTCAACCTCGGCCTCCGCGGCGATGTCTACAATGGTCTGGCCGATGCCAGCCAGGCTGAGCCGCGTCTCGGCGTCTCTTACAAGATCAACGCCACCAGCACCGTTCTCCGCGTCTCCTACGCACGCACCCTCGAGTCGCCCTTCAACGAAAACCTGATCCTCTCCAGCCAGGGCTGCTCGAATGCCGTGCTCTCTCCGCTGCTGCTCTGCTCACCCGGCGTGCAGGGCACTCTGCAGCCCGGCTTCAAAAACGAGTTCCATGCCGGACTTCAGCAGGCCTTCGGCAAAAACTTCGTCCTCAGCGGCGACTACATCTGGAAGTACACCCACAACGCCTTCGACTTCAGCGTCCTGGGCAACACTCCGATCACCTTTCCCATCGACTGGCACAACTCGAAGATCCCCGGCTTTGCCCTGCGCGCCTCCGTGCCGGACTATCATCACCTGACCGCCTTCGTCGTCATGTCCTCGGTCGCCGCACGCTTCTTTCCGCCGCAGGTGGCCGGCGCCGGAGCCACCGTCGGCCAGCCCGGATTGCCCTTCCGCATCGACCACGACGAGCGCTTCAACCAGACCACTCATCTGCAGTACCAGACGCCCGGCCAGTGGCACGGATGGATGCTTCCCTGGTTCGGCTTCAACTGGCGATTTGACAGCGGCATGGTCGCCGGGTCAGTCCCCTGCTACAACCCGCTTTCCAACGATCCCAACAGCGCCTGCGCCGCCACGTCCACCACCCTCAACGGTATGCCGGCCGTCCTGCTCAGCGGACTGACCGCCGACGAACAGGCCGAGGCCGGACTCACCTGCGACGGCCAGCGCGCCACTCCCGGCAATCCCCTGCCCGCCGTCTGCCTTGCCTCGCAGCTCGGCTCGCGGCTCGTGCACATTCCCGCACCCGGCACCGGCGACAACGACAAGGCACCGCCGCGCATCGCTCCGCGCAACCTCTTCGATGCCTCCATCGGTCAGGACAATCTCTTCCGCGGCCAGCACTACACCTGGAGCCTCAAGCTCACCGCCGTCAACCTCACGAACAAGTACGCGCTCTATAACTTCCTGTCCACCTTCAGCGGAACCCACTACGTGACGCCCCGCGCCATGACCGCCGAACTCGGCTTTCACTTCTAGGGCCAGTTCTTTCCGGGCCTGTTCTTTCCGGGCCTGTTCCCACACGCAGAAAATCGCGACCGCCGCCCGACTCTTCATCCCATCTTCACACTGCCTTCAGCCCGTCTTCATCTTCGGAAGACGGGCTGAAGGCGTGACAAAATCTTCACGCGTTTTCCTCGCAGAATTGCCTTCCGCGGATAACTTGCCGCGCTCCTGCTGCGTCATAATCGGCAGGAACGCAGATTGGAAGCACCGGCACACCCTGCGCCGGATCGCCGCTTCCGCTGCGCCCCTCGCTGACAGTTGGCGAATCCCACACCACTCTGGCAGCCGCGCACGGTGCAGCCGCCACACCAGGAGAAGGCATGACCCGCGCCAACCAACTCCGTCGCTCCCTGTCCCAGGATCGGCTCCTCATCGCACCCGGTGCCTTTGATTGCCTGTCGGCCAAGGCCGTCGAGATCGCCGGCTTCCCCGCGCTGTACATGACCGGCATGGGCACCAGCGCCAGTCGTCTGGGACTGCCCGACTACGGGCTGGCCACCATGACCGAGATGGTCCATAACGCCCACGCCATCTCCGCCGCCGTCCAGGTGCCCGTCATCGCTGATGCCGACACCGGCTACGGCAACGAGCTGAACATGACCCGCACCATCCACGAATATGAGCGCAGCGGCGCGGCCGGCGTCCACATCGAGGATCAGGTCTTCCCCAAGAAATGCGGCCACCTCGGCGGCAAGCAGGTCATCCCGCGCGCCGAATACATCCGCAAGATTGCCGCCGCCGTGCAGGCCCGCCGCGACTCCGACTTCGTCATCATTGCCCGCACCGACGCCAACGCCGTCGTCGGCTTTGACGAGGCCATCGCGCGCGCCAACGCCGCACTCGATGTCGGGGCGGATCTGGCCCTGGTGGAGGCCCCGGAAAACCTGCAGCAGATGGCCGCCGTACCCGAACTCGTCCACGGACCCTGCGTCCTCAACGTCCTGATCGGTGGCAAAAGCCCTCTGCAGCCGCTGGCCGAAGTCGAATCCATGGGCTACCGCATGGTCCTGCTCTCCGACGCCATGCTCGGTGCCGCCGTCTTCGCCTATGACGCCATGATGGAGACCGTCAAGCAGACCAGCCAGACCCTGCGCTTCCCGCAGCGCTTCACGCCGCGCGATCTCTTCGAGCGCTTCGACAGCGACCGCTGGGATGCCCTGCGCCCCAGCGAGGAGCCGGTGGCAGAGCTGGTTGACTGAGCTACAGTCCTCGGCACTTACAGCAAGAGGCCCATCTGCAGATGCAGATGGGCCTCTTTTGTCTATCCCGACTTTGTAAATCCCGTCCTGTCAGAAAACCCGCTGAAGCTGTGAATCGCCAGCGGAGTCCAATGCCTGCCGCAGGCTTACTTGCCGCTCTGCGCAGGAGCCGAGGTCTTGATCCCGGAAAGCACCGAGTTGCCGGAGTTGGTGTTGCGCAGGTAGAGGATCGTCAGTGAGATCGAGGTCAGCATGAAGACTGCCGCCGCCCAGCCCGTCAGCCGGGTGAGCAGGTTGGCCGCTG
>JAJZGG010000106.1 GCA_021804965.1 Acidobacteriota bacterium | reverse complement strand
CGAGTTGCCGGAGTTGGTGTTGCGCAGGTAGAGGATCGTCAGTGAGATCGAGGTCAGCATGAAGACTGCCGCCGCCCAGCCCGTCAGCCGGGTGAGCAGGTTGGCCGCTGCGCGCGGGCCAAATGCCGTCTGCGAACCCTGACCGCCAAAGGTACCGGCAAGGTCAGCGCTCTTGCCCTGCTGCAGCAGAACCACGCCAATCAGAAAAAAGCAGACGATCACATGAACCACAATTACGGCATAGAGAAGAAAATGCATGCGGGATACTTTCTGGAATCGCGTGGAATCAACGCGTCTCGGAAAAAATTTGGTGCGGAAGGGGGGACTTGAACCCCCACGCCTTTCAGCGCAAGCACCTCAAGCTTGTGCGTCTGCCAATTTCGCCACTTCCGCAGTGTGCAACAGATTGAGTATAGCAAAAAGCCGTCGGATCGGGGCGCATCCTCACACCCCGCCTGCGACTGAATCCCCATCAGGCTCCCTGTCCGCTGCCGGCGCCCATCGCTTCCAGAATCTTCTGGAACAGGCGGTTGCGCGTCTCCAGCCGGCTCACCGCCCGCGTCACAAACCGGATATGCACGCTCACCGATCCGCCGTCGGTTGGCCGCAGATTCAGTTCCGCATCGGCGCTGGCATGTTCGTGCGCCAGTGGGCCCAGCGTCTTGTGCCATTCCTTTTCCGCCAGCCTGGCATCGGCCTCCGTGGCCTCGCGCACCACCTGCTGGATGCGCTCCGCCGTTGCCAACGTGCTCTCCGAACGCGGCAGATTGATCGTCAGATCATCCCACATCCATTGCTCCTCGGTGGAGAAGCAATAGTACTGTCCGGTGATCGGGAAGCTGTTCAGCATCGTCACGCGACGGCCCGTCGGATGCGCATTGTCCGGCGAATCGCCCATCTCCAGCAGCGTGGTTCGAAACAGACGGATCTCGACCACCTCGCCCAGCGCCCCATTGATCTGCACCAGGTCGCCAATGCGGATTCCGCCCTTGCCAATCAGCACAAACCAGCCCACAAAGGCCAGCAGAAAATCCTGGAAGGCCACCGTAATGCCCGCCGTGGCCAGGCCAATGATCGTCGTCAGGTGATCCGGGACCCCAAAGACCACCAGCAGGATCAGCACCACCCCCACCAGTTGAATCGTCACCTCGGCGATCGCCCGCAGCGTATGCAGCCGTCGCTGATCCATCGACGAGCGGCTCGTCCACTGCCGCACCAGCGTATCGGCAATCAGCATGCTGATCAGGATCAGCGAAAGCCACAGCGCCGACTGCGCAATCAGGTGCAGCAGAATCCCATGCTGCAGCTCCACCTGGTTGCCCCATTGCCGATACGTCTGCGCCAGCCGGTTCTCCGTCTGGATGCGGTCATTCAGGATCGCCAGCAGCTCCCGATAGGCCGCCTGTTTCTGCAGCGTGCTCAGCGCATCCTGTCCGCCTGCCCGCGCCGTTCCAGACTGTGCCGCTCCCGCCTGTGCCGTCCCCGCCTGCTGCAGCAGCGTCTGCAACTGCTGCTGCTGCGCCGTCAGCGCGGCTGCATCCTGGGTTGCGCGGATGCGCGCCTGCCGGATGGCCTTGCGGCGGCTGCTCTGCGACAGCCAGGCATCCACGCGGCTGGCCAGCGTGTGGTGCCGCTGCACGGAGATCATCGCCGGATCAAACGGCTTCTGCGCCTGCTTGTCATAGTCGGCCAGCGAGGCCTCACGCGCCTTCAGTTGTCGCTCAATCTCCGCCCGTGGATCGCCGGAAACATGCGCCAGTGCCGTCTCGGTGTCATGCAGAATATCCGTATCCAGGCTCAGTTGCGCCTTCCAGATGTCCAGATTGCCCGGCAGCTTTTCCGCTGCGTGCCCCGCCTGCACCGTCCCCGGATGACTCAGCGCCTCCACTTGCGCCTGATCCTGCGCCACCATCTGCTGGATCTGCTGCACCTTCTGTGCCAGCGCCAGTGCCGGACCGCTCAACTGCCGCTGGTCCATATCCGCCTTGCGCAGGGCAAAGCTGAAGGCAAGATCGACCGAATGATCCGCCAGCCGCTCCGCCGTGCGGGCGAAGCGACCCTCTTCGGCCGTCACCGCCAGCGGAGCCAGCGCCTGCGCTGTCAGCCACGGCGTCTGGTCCACCAGCGGCTGTGCGTTCCTGCTGCCTTTTGTGATCGTCGTCGGGGTCAGAAATGGCAGATGCGTCATCGTATTCCGCGTTGTCCACAGCAGAAAAATCGACAGCGCGGCCAGAATCGTCAGCACGCCCAGCGCCATATTCCTCGCACCGGAAGAGGATTTCTCCTCATGCCTGCGAACTGCTCTGGATTCGGAATCCGACCGCTTCTCCGGCTGATGCACCATGCCTGCCCTCCCTGACCTTTCTTGTTCCCTACTGAATCCGTTCAAAGCGGAATCCCGCCTCGGACAGCGCATGGCCAATCGCCGTAATATGCGAGGCCCCGCGCGTCTCCAGCGTCACGTCAATCACCGTCTCCGCCAGACTCACGCCATAATACGCGCGATTATGGATCGTCTCCACAATATTTGCACGCTCCCGCGCCAGAATCTCCGTCAGTTGCAGCAGTGCTCCCGGCCGGTCCAGCAGATAGACGCGAATCCGCAGCAGCCGTCCATCCTTCACCAGGCCGCGCTCGATAATCTTGGCCAGCAGCGTCACGTCAATATTCCCGCCGCACACCAGCACCGCCGTCCGCTGCCCGCGCAGCGAAGTCTTGGCCTGCAGCAGGCTGGCCAGTGCCGCCGCGCCTGCACCTTCGGCCAGCGTCTTCTCCTGCTCCAGCAGCATCAGAATTGCCGAGGCAATCTCCTCGTCATCGACCGTCACAATCTCGTCCACATAGCGCATCACCAGCGGCAGCGTGTGCTCGCCCACGCGGCGCACCGCAATGCCGTCGGCAATCGTCGCCTGTGCGCCAATCGTGATCGGCTGCCCGGCCTCGCGCGCGCGCAGCATCGACGGCAGCTTCTCCGGCTCCACGCCCACCACGCGAATCCGCGGATTCCGTTCCTTCAGCGCGCAGGCAATACCGCCAATCAGACCGCCGCCACCGATCGGCACCACCACGGCCTCCAGGTCCGGCACCTGCTCCAGCAGCTCCAGCCCGATCGTTCCCTGCCCGGAAATCACCAGCGGATCGTCAAAGGGATGAATAAACGTCAGGCCAAACTCCGCACAGCGCCGCAGCGCCTCCTCGCAGGCCTCGTCATAGTTGGCTCCGTGCAGCACCACCTCGGCACCAAAGGCACGCGTGGCCACCACCTTCACCAGCGGCGTTGCCTGCGGCATCACGATCTGTGCCCGTATGCCCAGTTTTGCGGCATGGAAGGCCACGCCCTGCGCATGATTTCCCGCCGAGGCTGCAATCACGCCCCGGCTTCGCTCGGCCTCGCTCAGCGTCAGCAGCTTGTTCAGCGCACCGCGCTCCTTGAAGGCTCCGGTTCGCTGCAGATTCTCCAGTTTCAGATAGAGTTCCAGCCCGGTGCGCTCCGACAGATGATGCGACAGCTGGCAGGGCGACAGATGAATCGCCTGTCCCAGACGCAGACGCGCGGCTTCTATGGTTTCCAGTGTGACCGATGACACGCTCTAGCTCCTTATCACTTCCCAATATTCCTGAATTACCTGCAAGAAAAAAGCCATCTCCCGCTGCTGCGGAGATGGCCGTCTACACTTCCCGATTGCTTCCGTCGGATTCAGACCTTTCTCCACACAGCCGAAATGGAGCCGCTAATTCGAATGGCGGCTGGAATCTCTGGGCTGGTCAAAATCCGAAGCATATGGCTTGCAGTAGACCAGAGCACTGTGCGCCCCGTCAAGCCGCAGAGGCCCATTCGCGCCTACAATGGAGCCATGGTCATCGAAACGTTTCCCGTCGGCCTGCTCCAGTGCAACTGCACCCTGGCCGCAGACACAGAACATGGCGAGGCCATCGTCATCGATCCCGGCGATGACATCCAGCGCATCCACCGCCGCCTCACCGAGCTCGGCGTCACCCTGCGCCAGATCATCATCACCCACGCCCACATTGACCACGTTGGCGGCGCCCTCCAGCTCAAGCGACTCACCGGCGCGCCCATCCTGATGCACGCCGACGACATGCCGCTGCTGCGCATGATGGAGGTGCAGGCGGGCTGGCTCGGCGTGCCCACACCGGAGACCGCACCGCCCGACGAAAGCCTGCGGGAAAGCATGGTCGTTGGACTCACCCGCTATCCGGCCACGGTCCTGCACACGCCCGGCCACACGCCCGGCAGTGTCTGTCTCCACTTTGGCACCCAGAAGCTGCTCGTGGCCGGCGACACGCTCTTTGCCGGCACCATCGGACGCACCGATCTGCCAGGCGGCAATCCGCAGCAGATTCTGGCTTCCATCCACAACAAGCTGATGCTCCTTCCCGACCAGACCCGCGTCCTGGCCGGTCACGGAGCCGAGACCACGCTCGAGCGCGAAAAGGCAACCAATCCCTTCCTGCAGCGGCGATGAACGCGCAGCGGGATGCCTCGCTCAGCGGCTGCCGGCCGCTTCCGCCATCGCCGCCACGGACTCCAGCAGCAGCCTGAGCCCGGCACCGAACTCCGGCTCCGGCGTCAGCAGACTCACCACCAGCCACCCGGTGGATGGCATGGAGAAAAAGCTGCCGGGATGCACCCAGACTCCGCGCTCCAGCAGTCGCAGCGCCATCTCTTCGTCGTCGTGGAGCGCCGGAATCCGCAGCACCGCATACCAGCCAGCCTGCGCCTCCAGCCGGCTCACCCAGCGGACCGGCTGCGCCGCCAGTGCAGCATCCAGCGCCGCCAGATTGCCGCCGATGCGCTGCCCAATCTGCTGCTGCACCACGGCCGCCTCCGGCAGCCAGCGACGCACCGCCACCTGCACCGGCGTGGACACTGACAGAAACGTATCCGCCAGCACCTCCAGCCGTTCCAGTGCCTGCTGCCGCTCCGGCTCGCTGCCCGCGGCCACAATCCAGGCCAGCTTCATCTGCGGCAGCCCCAGAATCTTGCTGATCCCGCTGACCACGAACAAAGACACCGACCCCTGCCGCGCCAGAAACGAACAGGCATCGGCCTCCGGCGTCGGTGCCAGCGTTGGTGCCAGCGTCGACTCCAGCGCATAATCCAGAAACACCTCATCGACAATCAGCGCCAATCCATGACGGCGGCAAAACGCAAACAGTTGCCCACTCTCCTCGGCTGGGGTGAAATGACCGGTCGGATTGTTGGGATGCACCAGAATCACGGCCCGGGTGCGCGGCGTGACCGACTGCTCCATCTGCTGCCAGTCCAGATGCCAGCCGTGATCCCGCAGCATGGGCACCGGGACCAGTTGCACCGATTCGGCATCCGCCAGATAGTCGAAGAGCGGATAGCCCGGCACCGGCACCAGCACCGAATCGCCCGGATCGCAAAGCATGCGGAACAGAAAGCTGTAGGCCTCGCTGGTTCCCGTCGTCAGCACCATCTGCTCCGGCTCCACGCTCACGCCGCGCCCGGCATAGTAGGCCGCAACCGCCTGCCGCGCCGCCCGCTGCCCGCGCGGGTCAGGATCGTAATCCAGCACCGCCGGATCCAGGAACGGCTGCAGAAACTGCTCCGGCAGAGGGATGCCGCACCGGCGCGGGTTGGAAACCGTCAGATCCACAACCGCCTGCCCGCTGCTGCGACGCTCGGCCAGCGCGCGCGCCAGCGGCGTGGTGTCCGTATTCCAGTCCGTGCGCCGGGAGAAATGCATGCTTCCAGCATCGCATGCAGCCGGGCACAATGACCTGCCGCGCCGCCATCTCCGGCAGCGGCAACAGGCTCTAAGATGGAGCCATGAGCATACGCGCAGTGGTCTTCGACTACGGAATGGTACTCAGCGGCCCACCCGATCCGGCTGCACGGCAGCAGTTGCTGCAGATCACCGGCATGGAAGAAGCGGCCTTCGAAGCGCTCTACTGGGTGGATCGCCATGCCTACGACCGCGGCGATCTGACCGGCATCGGCTTCTGGCAGAAGTTTGCCCGCGACGCAGGGCTGGCCTTGAACGAGGAAGGCCTGGCAGCGCTCAACCACTGGGATTCCCGCATGTGGACCACGGAAAATCCCGCGATGGTGCGCTGGCAGCAGTTGCTGCGCAGCCAGGGCTTTGCCACAGCCATCCTCTCAAACATGGGCGATTCCGTGCTGGCCAGCATTGAGTCCAATCTGAGCTGGATCGCGGACTTCGATCTGCTCATCTGGAGCTACCAGCATGGCTGTGCCAAGCCCGAAGCCGCCATCTACACGCTGCTGCTGGACCGGCTCGGCACCGCACCGGAAGAGACGCTGTTTCTGGACGACAAGGAGGCGAATGTGGAGGCGGCACGCAAGGCCGGCATCCATGCCCTTCCCTTTTCCACCGTGGATCAACTGCGGCAGGACATGATCTCCATGCGGCTGGACGAGCAACTGCCGCTGCCCGGGCAGCATTCAGCCCGACTGAGGATTGGTTGAGGATCGCCTGCGAATAAAGAATGCCCGGCAACCATCCACGGTTGCCGGGCATTCCTGTTGCTCGGGTTGCGGCTGGCGGCTAATTCACCGCATCCACCGGAATCGAGATGGCTGCAGGCAGCCGGATGGTGCCCGTCAGCTTGGGATCGGCCGACGAACGGCTGATGCGGACCGTGTAGCTGCCCGCATTGGCCTTCCAGTCATGCGCAGCCACGTCATACCACGCAAAGGACCGTGCATTCAGCGTGAGGCTCACGTGATGGCTCTGGCCCGGCTTCAGATCGACCCGCTCGAAGCCTTTCAGCTCCTGCACAGGCCGCTCCACCGTCGGATGATCCTCGCCCACGTAGAGCTGCGCCACATCGGCACCTTCGCGGGAGCCGGTGTTGGTTACATCGAAGCTCACCGCGTAGGCTCCCGGCGCGCCCGCAGGAGCAATCTTGAGATTGCTGTAGCGGAAGCTCGTGTAGCTCAGTCCAAAGCCGAACGGAAACAGCGGCTGCACATGGTTGTGTTCGTAGCCGCGATACCCCACAAAAATGCCATCCTTGTAGGGAATCTTCTCCGTGCCCGGAAGCGGATAGTAGTAGGGGTACGAGGGATTGTCCGTCAGCTTGCTCTCCCAGCTGATGGGCAGACGGCCGGAGGGATCGTTGTCGCCGAACAGCAGGTGGGCAAATGCCGTGCCACCCTCCTCGCCGGAGTACCAGTTCTCCACCAGCGCCTGCACCTTGTCCAGCCACGGTGCGGCATCCACGCTGCCACCGGAGGTAATGGTGACCACAACGTGAGGATTGACGGCGGCGATCTTCTCGATCAGCTCCTGCTGCCCCGGAGGAAGCTGGAACTCGCGATCTGCACCCTCGGTTTCAATATCGGCGTTGTAGCCGACAGCCACCACCACCACATCCGCGCGACGGGCCAGCGCCAGGGCATCCGGGGTCACCAGCGTATCCTTCTTCGCAATGCCCAGGCGCAGAACGCCGGAGCCAAACTGCGGACCGCTCAACTCCTCCACCACGACCTTGTGCGCGCCCGGCGTAAGCGGCAGCGCAATCTGGGTGAGGGCAAAGCGCGGAATCTCCGCATGGTCAATCACCGTCTTGTCATCGACCAGAACGCGATACTTGCCCTGATTCTCGACGAAGAGCAGATAGTCCCCGGCCGAGCGTGCATGGTAGTAGCCCGTCCAGCGATCAAAGTGCTGCGGCGCACCGCCGCCCATGAACATCTTCATGGTGTTGCTGTCGATGGTGTTGATGAGG
>JAJZGG010000105.1 GCA_021804965.1 Acidobacteriota bacterium | reverse complement strand
GGTTGGAGACGAACCCCGGCGCATCGTTGACCTCGATCGGCGTCTTGTCCAGCGCCCGCGCCAGCGCCTCCACGGTGGCATAGGTCTCCGCCGAGGTCTGCAGCCCGCGAATGATCTCCACCAGCGCCATCACCGGCACCGGATTGAAGAAGTGCATCCCGATCACCCGCTCCGGCCGTCGCGTGGCCGCCGCCAGTCGCGTGATCGAAATCGACGAGGTGTTGGTCGCCAGAATCGCACCCTCCGGCAGCAGCCCATCCAGCTCCTCGAAGATCTGCCGCTTCAGCTCAAAGCGCTCGCTGGCTGCCTCGACGGCCAGCTCCACTCCGGCCAGCCCGTTCTGCCCGCCCAGCGCGGCCAGTCCGGTGGTGAAGCAGATGCGCTCCAGCGCCGCGGCTGCCGCGGCCTCGGTCAGCTTGCCCTTGCGCACCTCGCGCGCCAGGTTGCCGGCAATCGACTGCCGTGCCCGGTCCAGTTGCGGCTGAGCCACATCGCACAGCGTGACGGCAAAGCCCGAGCGCGCAAAGACGTGGGCAATGCCGCTGCCCATGGTTCCCGAACCCACCACGCCAATGCGGCGGGCCGGGGAGGATTCTGCCTGTGAGGGAGAGATTTTTGCTGCATCCATGAGGAATGACTCCGGAATCGGTCAGGAATTCTGCCTCCGGCGCAGCATCGCGGCAGGAGGCAACGGCTCATCCTATCAACCGCCGCCCGGCGCTGTCTTGCCGCCTGTTCCGGCCGCCGTCAGGCTTCGCTGGCGGCCAGCAGCAGGCAGGTGATGTTGTCCTGCCCTCCGGCGCGGTTGGCCGCCTGCACCAGCGCGCGGCAGCGCTCTTCGAGCGAGCCGCCGCTGTCCAGAATTGCGGCAATCTCCTCATCCTTCAGCTCGCGCGTCAGCCCGTCGGAGCAGAGCAGGTAGAGGTCGCCCGGCTCCGGCTCCAGTTCGAAGAGATCCGGCGTCACCTGCCGCTGCGTGCCCAGTGCCCGCGTGATGATGTGGCGCAGCGGCGAACGAGCCGCCTCGGCGCGGCTCATGCGCCCCATCCGCACCTGCTCCTCGATCAGCGAATGGTCCTGGGTGCAAACCTCCAGCCGCCGGCCGCGCAGCCGGTAGCACCGGCTGTCACCCACATTCACAATCCACAGCCGCTCGGCGTCAGCCACCGCGGCCACCAGCGTGGTGCCCATGCCGCTCAGCCGCAGGCTGCGCTGGGCCCGGGAGTGGATGGCACTGTTGGCCGCATCCACCGCCTCGGCCACCACCTGCTCCAGCGTGCCCGGCTGCGGAGCCTGCACCGCGCCGCGAAACTCCGCCAGCAGCCGCAGCACCTGCTCGACGGCCAGCGTGCTGGCCACCTCGCCGCCGGCTGCACCGCCCATCCCGTCGCAGACCACATAGACGCCGTCCTCCACCGAATACCCGAAGGCATCCTCGTTGGAACTGCGGCGGCGGCCTCGATCCGTCAGGGCGGCAGCGGTATATTGGAGCGTCATGCTGGACATGGCAGTTGGAACAGGGCAGACAAACCCACATTGCAGTGTACATCTGCGCGGAAATCCTGCAACCGGCAATCTTTGCCCGGCGCTGCAGCCGGTTCCTGGCCCAGTTCAGTTCCCAGACCTATGCCAGACCTTTGCCCAGACCTATGCCAGACCTTTGCCCAGCTCAGTGCCCGGGCAACGATCCGGAATCGGATGCCGCCGCTGGCTGCGCCTTCTCCGTCGGCAGCGCCGGGGCTGGCGGCAGATCAAAGACCTGAATGGCGCCCTGGCGCAGCACGGCCACGCGCCGGCCCGAGGGCGACAGCGCCACATTGCCTCCGGCATCGAGCAGCGGATCGGCGTCCACCACAAACTCCAGCACGCCGTCGGCCGTGTTGTACACCTGCACCTTCTGGCTGCGGATGCTGGTCGGATCAATCGGATTGCCAGCTGCAATGGGCTGGTTCAGCTCCAGCGTGGTGCGGGCAAAGCGCAGACCGTTGGCGGCAAAGTTTAGCTCCGGCCAGACGCTGGTCGCCGGAATCTCCCTATGCCACAGGACGGTCTTCGACTGCCGCGACAGCATCAGCAGCGCGCGCGAACCATCGTCGCCGCAGGGCGTGGCCAGCAGCAGCCCGGGAGCCACCGGGTCCAGCGGCGGCAGGCACACCGAGCCAATCTTCCAGTAGGGCTGCGCATGGCCGGACAGATCGGAATACCCGATCAGCCAGTCCATGCCATCGCCCCGATGCAGCTGGTAGTAGCCCTTCTCGCTCAGCGGCACATGGATTGGTCCGTTGGTATGGCTGATCAGCATGACCCGCCGCGTGGCCAGGTCCAGAATCCGGATCAGGTGATCCATCGGCGCCGGCGCGCTCACCGAGCCGCTTGCGCTCAGCAGGCTGGGCCGCTGCGCATTCGGCTGCGAGGACGGCTCCTCGGTATCGGCCACCAGGTACCGGTCCTGGGGATCGGTTTCAATCAGGTCAATGGGCCCGGGAAAGCGCAAAAATGGCCGCAGCCGCAGACCCACATCCCCCACCCGCAGCAGATTCCCGTCGCGCAGCAGGAAGCGCCCGTCATGCAGCATCCACACATACCGGTCCGTGTCATGCAGCGTCCACAGATCTTCGGCCTGCGTCTGCCCGCTGGAGATATCCAGCACTACGGCGCGGATATGCCGCTGATAGGCCGGAGCCTGCCCGCTGCTCGACGGCCGCGCAATCAGCCCCGGCACGCGAAAGGTAAACAGCAGGTGGTCCTCATCGAAGAAATCCAGCGAGGCCTCGCTGATCTGCTGCGTCAGGTAGTGCGCTGCCGGCGGGGCAAAGCCAAGCGGCGCCACCGGCAGGCTGTGCCCGGCCACCAGCAGTCCCGGCTCCCTGGGCTCGGCCTGCTTCTTTTTCTTGCGATGATGCTTTCCGTCCAGCGACTCGGGCTGGCCCGGCGTCTGCTCCGGCTGCGGCACCAGCAGGTTGGAATCCGTCTGCTGTGCGCCTGCCTTCGCTGCCGGCGCACCCGCCAGAGCGACGGCCAGCAACAGCGCTGGAACCATCCACTTCCGCATCCTCTGCATATCAGTCTGTATTCTCTCCGATTTTCCCCACCTTTGCGCATCCCCATTGCAGCTTCCTGCATCGCCGTCCGGCCGTCGGTCCTCCGGACGCAATGCAAACCCGCCCGGTGATAGAACTGAATCAGCAACTCTGATCCGCAGCAACGATTCGCAGCAACAATTTGCACCACCGATTCGCAGTAAGTCCAAGGCAGGAGACAGGCAGACCATGAACTCCGACCGGCAGCAGCATCCACCGGCCACCACACCCCGCCCGTCAGACTCCCGACAGACGCGCTGGCTCGGCTACGCAGCCTGCGCCGCTGCCGGCTGCCTGTGGGGCACCGGCTTCTACTTTGGCAAGATTGCCCTGCGCGAGATGAGCGTCGCGCACATGGTCCTCTATCGCTTTCTCTTTGCCTGCCTGGGCATGCTGCCTGCGGCCTTTCTGGACCGCAGCCGCCGCCGCTGGCAGCCGGCCGAACTGCGCATCCTGCTGCTCTCGGCCCTGCTTGGCATTCCCATCCAGTTCCTGCTGCAGTTCCATGGCCTGGCACGAACCACCGTCAGCCATGCCGCGCTGATGGTGGGCACCATGCCCGTGCTGCTGGCCGTTGCCGCCGCCATCTTCCTCGGCGAGCGGCTGGACTGGATCGGCTGGCTGGCTCTCTTCGGATCGACCATCGGCGTCGGCTGCATCGTCCTCGGCGGCCATCCGGCCTCCAGCTCCGGCTCACGGCCCACGCTCACCGGCGATCTGCTGGTCGTCGTCTCGCTGGCCATCGCCCTCGGGTGGGTGCTCATGAACAAGCGCCTGATGGACGTCCACAGTCCGCTGGCCGTCAGCGCCTGGAGCATCCTTTCCGGCACCGCCATGCTTGCCCTCTGGGTGTTCACCGTGGACGGGCCGCCGCCGCTGGCTCACGTCAGCCTGGCTGCCTGGCTGGCCTTGGCCGCCAGCGGCCTGCTCTGCACCGCCACCACGACCTTCCTCTGGAACTGGGGCATCCACCACGTGCCGGCCTCGCGCGCCGGGGTCTTCCTGAACATTGAACCGGCGCTCGGCTCCTTTCTCGGCGTGGAGCTGCTGGGCGACCGCCTGGGACCGCTGGCCTGGCTCGGCGGCGCACTCATCCTTGCCGCCGCCATCACGCTCACCACGCTGGGCCACCCGGTCGAGCCGGAGGTCCTGCTGGAGTAGCGGCCTGCTCCACTCGCAGACCATACTTCCAGTTCCCGATTCCCAGCTCCCGATTTCCAGCCGCATTCCGCCCGTTCCGCAGCCTGTGGGAAACAGTTCTGTGCCTTTTTTGATATAAGTACAGCGATTTCCCTGCGAACTGCCGATAAGCAGACCAGCACCCCGGCGCAGACCGGACCGGCGCGCAGTGGAGGTTGTTTTTCCAGCGCTGTTTTCCCCGGAGGATCTTCTCGTGTCCCTGATGTGGAGTTACACCTGTTCGGTCGGCATTGAACCCATGGACGATCAGCACGCCGTGCTCATGGATGCCATCAACGAAGTGCTTGCCGCGCTCTCCCACGGTGCCGACCAGTCCACCATCACCACCTGCATGCAGCGGCTCATCACCCTGGCCGAGCAGCACTTTGCCAGCGAGGAGCGGCTGCTGGAGCTGCACGGCTACCCGGAACTCGACGGGCATCGCATGGAGCATCGCGCCCTGCTGGAGCGCCTGCACGAGTGGCAGGGCAAGCGTCCGCTGGCCGGCTATCTCTCCACCTGGCTGGAAAACCTGCGCGCCTGGTTCCACAACCACACCGAAGGCGCCGACCGCGAATACGGACCCTGGCTGCAGGCCCGCGGCATCCGCTAGCGCGGCGGTCTTCGCCAGCGCCCGCGGGATCCAGTGGTGCCCGCCACCCCGCTGCCCGGACTCAGTTGCTGAAGCTGGAAAACGCCAGTTGGGCCGCCAGCGGATGCTGCGACCCGGCCCGTGGCTCGGTGGCCAGCGCATGCACCAGCCGCTCCAGCACCAGCCGCTTGTCCGGCGGCGAGCTGCGCAGCTCCAGGTCCGCCTGCGCAATCAGGCGCAGGCCGCGCGCCAGCTCCCGACGGCTGCGGAAGCGCCGCGCCTGCCGGATCAGGTCCTCGGCGGCAAAGGGCGGCATGCGAAAGCCTTGCCACAGTGCCTGCCAGATGGCCCGTGAATCCCGCACATTCTTCTCCAGAATCACCATCATCTGCCGATAGGTCCGCGCCAGCATGTACAGGTGTCCAATCGCCGCATCCTCGCCGGCATCGGTGCTGTTCAGCAGCCCGTGCAGAAGCTGGATGGCCCGCACCCGGTCCCGCGCGCTGATCGCATCCGTCAGCTCGTAGAGCGAGCGCTGCCGCGCGCTCAGCACCATTGTCTCCACGTCGCCCAGCGTGATCCGTCCCCGGCCGCTGGTGTAGAGCAGCAGCTTTTCCAGTTCGGTGGCAATCAGCATCATGTCATTGCCCAGCGAATCCACCAGCTCGCGCGCCGCATCGGGATCCATCCGCGTCTGCTGCTGCTGGGCCGTCTCGGTGGCCCAGCGCATCGCGTCGTTTTCCTCCACCCGCGCCAGCTCCACCAGCGCGTAGTGCTCGCCCAGGGTCTCGCGCAGCCGCTCAAAGCGGTTGCGATCCTCCATCTCCATCCGCCGCGGATCGCCGGGAATGCTGAAGTGGTCAGCCACCAGCACCAGCAGCGCCTGAGGATTCGGTGACCGCGCATACCGCTCCAGATCGGCAAACTCTTCCTTCTTGGCCCCGCGCGTATACAGTTGCCGCAGGTTCCGCACCATCACCACCTGGAAGGGAGCCATCAGCGACGGGGTTCGCAGCAGGTCCAGAGCCTCAAAGATCGTCTGCGAAGCCAGGTCCACTTCCGCGAAACAGAACTCCCGCAGATCGCCCGGCACAAAGGCGCGCAACACCGCCCGTCGGCACCGGTCCTGCAGAAAAATATCATCCCCGGCCAGCACGTAGCCGGCTCGCAGCATCCCAGGCGCCGGCACGCCGCCCTGCATCGACGCCTGCGCGGCTTCCATCTCGCGCACAAAGCGGTCGGCGGCGGCAAAACCGATTCCCTGTCTGCCCTGCGTCATTCGGGATGGCTCCTCGCTCGCCGTCTGCGCACAGCTTGAATGCACGCACTGCCGGTCTGCGCTCAGCCCGCGCGCGGCTTGGTTCCCGCACGCCTCAGGCCGGTCTCTCAGCAACCAGCATAATCGTCCCGCAGCCTCGCGCATGAGGAAAATCCGGTCCCAAACTCCATCCCGCCATCGCAAACCAAACATCCGGCGAACGACCGGCGAAAATCTGCCGCCCTGCCGCTGTGGCATGCTGGAATCAGGAGTCTTCTCATGCATTCGCAAGCCTCGTCCGGCACCGACAGCAGCAACTTGGGCAGTAGTACTGGGGGCAGCAGCACCAATCGGCTGCAGCAGGCGGCATCGTCCTATCTTCGCTCCGCCCGTCACCAGCCCGTCCAGTGGTATCCGTGGGGCGAGGAAGCCTTTGCGCGTGCCCGTGCCGAGGACAAGCCGATCCTGCTCGACATTGGGGCTGTCTGGTGCCACTGGTGCCACGTCATGGACCGCGAATCCTATGAGAATGCCGAGATTGCCGGCATCCTGAACGAGCACTTCATCGCCGTCAAGGTGGATCGCGACGAGCGGCCCGACGTGGATGCCCGCTACCAGGCCGCCGTCTCCGCCATCAGCGGCCAGGGCGGATGGCCGCTGACGGCTTTTCTGACGCCCGATGGCCGACCCTTCTTCGGTGGCACCTACTTCCCCGCCGAGGAGCGCTACGGCCGTCCCGGCATGCGTCGCGTGCTGCTGACCATGGCCGATGCCTGGCGCAACCGCCGCGAGGAGGTGCTGGAATCCGCCGCCAGCGTCATGGCTGCCGTCGAGCAGAATGAGAATTTCTCCGGACGCGGCACCTCGCTCAGCCTCGCGCTGACCGACAAGATCGTCGCCTCCATCCTGAAGCAGTACGATCCGCGCAACGGCGGCTTCGGCTCCCAGCCCAAGTTTCCCCACCCTGCCGCGCTCGACCTGCTGCTGGACGTGGCCGTCCGCACCGGCAACGACCAGGCCCGTGAGGCCGTCACCCAGACCCTGCGCCGCATGAGTCGCGGCGGTGTCTATGACCAGCTTGCCGGCGGCTTCCATCGGTACTCGGTCGATGAGCGCTGGGTGGTGCCACACTTTGAAAAAATGCTCTATGACAACACCGAGCTGCTCCGCTGCTACGTCCACGGCTACCAGAGCTTCGTGGAGCCGGAGTTTGCCGCCACCGCGCAGGAGATCATCGCCTGGCTGGACGGGACCATGACCGACCGCGCCCTCGGCGGCTTCTACAGCTCCCAGGACGCCGACATCAACCTCGACGACGACGGCGACTACTTCACCTGGACCCGGGATGAGGCGCGCGCCGTGCTCTCCGATGCCGAGTTCGCCATCGCCTCCCGCTACTGGGACATTGGCGAACTGGGCGACATGCACCACAACCCGCGCAAAAACGTCCTCCACGTCCGCTTTTCCCTCGAGGATGTGGCCCGCGAAGCCGGTGTCACCCCGGCGGAGGCCGCACAGCTGCTGGCCTCGGCCCGCCATCGCCTGCTGGCCGCCCGCGCCCAGCGACCCACCCCGTTCATTGACCGCACGCTCTACACCGGCTGGAACGCGATGGCCGTGACCGCCTACCTGGAGGCTGCGCGCGTCCTGCGCCTGGCCG
>JAJZGG010000104.1 GCA_021804965.1 Acidobacteriota bacterium | reverse complement strand
TGTGAATCGCGCATTTGCCGCGATTCGCGATCTGTAGGCTGGGATCACCTACATCAATGCGCCGACCATCGGTGCCGAGGTGCATCTGCCGTTTGGCGGCGTGAAGAAAACCGGCAACGGGCATCGGGAAGGCCTGGGTGCGCTGGACTTCTACACGACCTGGAAGAGCGTGTATGTGGACTTCAGTGACAAGCTGCAACGTGCGCAGATTGACAATGCGGAGTAGCCCATTGGCTGCGTGACACCAGACAAAACACAAAAGCGCCCGCGGCGGAATGGAGCCACGGGCGCTTTTGTTTTCCCTCTAACGATTGCGGGTATGCAGTCGATCAGTTGCGGTCTGGCCACTCGTCCACAACGATGCCCAGATCGTTGAGCTGGTGCAGGAGCACATCCATCTTTCGTCGAATGGCAGGGCGGGCTGCCGGATCGGCCAACGGATATTCCTCCAGCGCGACCACGCGCCCGTAGGGCCAGGCATTGGCCGGAATATCGATCAGTGCTGTGGGCAGATCGTCAAAGCGGATCTGCAGTTCCTGTCGACGCGCTGCGGAAGGACGCAGCAGTCCACCGGCACCCAGCGTGCTGGGATTGGCGTCCGGAAGCGTGATGCGCAGGTTAATCATGTTGGAGTCAACGCTGAGGAACGGGTTCTGCCATGCACCCGGCTCATGCACATCGACATACCGGCTCTTGGTGGGCAGGGGAATAGAGGCCAGGGCAGCGCGCTGCCGCTCGATGAGCGCTGAGCGGGAGGCAGAATTCTGCTCTGCGCTGGAGGCCGAAGCGGCAACGCGAGACAGGGCAGCAGGCTCCTGCCGACAGCTTGCCAGTGGGAGAACGCCAACGAAGGAAAGAGCTGCGAGGACGGGCAGGGAAGACGGTTTCACCCCTTCAGGATAGCAGTTGTGGCAAATTCCGAGGCTGCTGAAGGGGTTCGGGATACAGGGCATTCCCTACGCTAGTGCTGCGTGGTGAACGGAGACGCGGGAAGTCCGGCAGCATTGTAGAGATGGCAATCCGGACTGTTGGCCCAGCCGTAGCGTGCGGTGCGCGGTGCAGCCACTTGTGGACTCTGAACAAGGATGGTTTCCCCGTCAATCGAGGCCTCTGCAGGGTGGAAAATGCCATCGTCGCCGGCAATCTCAAACGAGGTGAGTCCACCATGCTCGGTGTGAAGGCCCTGGGCGTGGTCAAACCAGAGTCGCAGGCTGTGTCCTTCGGTTGTGGCCTGGCGGAAGATGGGTCCGGAGTCTTCGACGGCTTCCCCATAGCTGATGTGCCGCGCAGCCAGCGCCAGCCGACGCCCGACAGTGAGCTTGTCGGTGGGGTGAACGTTGTCCGGATTTCCGATGTCGATGGTGACGGCCATGCCTGTATTGCGCAGGGAGAGTGCGTCCAGCTGCGCCTGACGGATGGTGGCCCAGTCCTCCGCCGGTGTGGATTTGAAGTTGGCAATCTGGACGAAGAGAAACGGAAAGTTTCCCTCGGCCCACTGCGCGCGCCAGTCCTGAATGAGCGTCTGGAAGAGAGTTGCGTAATGGGGTGCGCGGGCCAGCGCGCTATTGCTTTCGCCCTGGTACCAGATCACGCCGCGAATGGAAAACGGTGTCAGTGGGGCGATCATGCCGTTCCACAGCATGGACGGCGCCCAACTGTTCAGTACGGGATGCCAGGGGAATTGAGGTTCCGGCTTGCCGGCGGCCCTGGCTGCTGCGCGTTGCTGCTCCTGCTGCCGGTCAAGCAGTTGGGCCGTGGCTTCGCGATCCGTCATCTGGCCATATTCGGCGAAGATGGGAGCCAGCGATGCGTTTTCGCCCAGTGCCGTCAGCCGCGTCCAGGACTCCGCCACAGTACCGCCCCATGTGGCGTCAATCACACCGACCGGCACGTGCTCTTTGGCGGAGATTTCGCGGGCAAAGTACCAGGCGACAGCGGAAAAATCATGGGCCGACTTTGGATCGGAGACCGACCAGCCGGTGCAGTTGCAGTCCGGCTGTGCGGATTCTGCGGCAAGCTTGGGGACGACAAACAGGCGCAGATTGGGCAGCGAAGCGGCGGCAAGATCCGCAGTGGCTGTGGCGGATTTATACATCTCGAATTCCATGTTGGACTGTCCGCTGGCCAGCCAGAGATCTCCCACCAGAACGTCTGTCAACTGCAGGGGAGACTGGCTGGAGGATGATCCGGTGATTGAGAGCGTATCCGGACCGCCTGCTGCTTCCGGCGAAAGATACAGGCTCCAGCGGCCAAGGTCGTCGGCAGCGGTGGAGCGGGACTGGTTGCGGAAATGCACGGTGATGGTCTCGGATGGATCGGCCCAACCCCACAGATGAATGGGCATGTTCCGCTGCAGCACCATGTGATTGGAAAAGAGATGGGGAAGACGAATGGCAGCGTCCGCAGTGCGGCTGAGCAGCAGCGCGAAGACCGCGAGTGCTGCGAGCAAGATGACGGTGGGATGAAATCGATTCGGTCGCGGGATGTGCCGCGGAAGCAGGCGGATGGGCATTGCGGGGCTCCTGTGTGCTGCCAGAAAGGGAAGAATGCGAAGATCGCAGGAATTTAAGTCCGCAATCACGGTATCACGCTGCCGGGTATGGACGAACTGACTCCGCAGGAGCAGGTTTTCTGCCATACTGAATGGAGTGGCATAGACGAGGCAACCAGCTTCGCGCCATCTCCGATACACCCATTCTTTTTTGATTCCATGCCTGATCAAGGAGTTCGCATGCAGCAGTGCACCGCCCCTGTATCAGTGAATTGGCATGCCAGAATGCGCAGGACTTCCTGCGTGGTCGGCATTGTTTTTCTGTTGAGTCTCTGCCTGTCAGCATGTGCGCATGCGCAGGCTGCGCTGCTGCTGGAAGAGCCTTACGGGGTGTTTGGCCACTTGAATCCAACCGGGCATGCGGCTCTTTACCTGAGCCGGGTATGTGCGGATACACCGGTTCGCCTGCGCATGTGCAGGCCTGGCGAGATGGGTGTGGTGCTGAGCCGCTATGAGGGTATCGGGCACTATGATTGGATCGCGATGCCGCTGGTGCCTTATCTCTACGCGGTGGATACTGCAGGCAAAGCGCCGCTGCATGTGGATGTCGAGATGGTGGATCGCTTGCGCAACCTATATCGCGAGCGGCATCTGGCCGAGTTTACGGATGGATTGCAGCGCGGGGGATTCTTTTCCGGTGGGTGGACGGAGCTGATCGGCGCAGCCTATGAGCGACGCATCTTCGCCTTGAGTTTCCAGACGACGGTGGCCCAGGATCAGGCTCTGATCCGAACGCTCAACACCTCTCCGAACATCTCCCACTTTCATCTGCTGACGAACAATTGCGCGGATTTTGACCGGTATGTGCTGAATCTCTATTTCCCGCGCAAGTTTCGTCGCAGCGCCTTTCCCGATGCAGGTTTGACCACGCCGCGCCATATTGCGCACCGGCTTGTGGTCTATGCGCATCGCCATCCGCAGCTGCAATTGAAGGTGTATGAAATCCCGCAGGTGCCCGGATATCGGCGTCCCAGCCACTCGAATCATGGCATTGCCGAGTCACTGGTCAAGTCAGGATATGTGGTGCCGATTGTGATCCTGAGTCCGTATGTTGCCGGAGGCCTGCTGGCGGATTATCTGATCACCGGGCGGGACAAGGTTTTGCCGCACACGATTCCGCATCTGCTGCCGACGGAATTGAGTGTGTTGCAGCGTTACGATATGACCACCCCCAGGACAGTCGCGGATCCGGTTGTGGCTGAGGACGCGGCACCTGGAAGCAACGTTGTGCCAAAGAGCATTCCAGCGGGCGATTCGCCGGTGGGAGCTGCAATGGTACTGCCTCAGAAGTAAGAGAGGAAATCGCCCATGTCCGAGATGCAAAATCGTGCCAATCATGTTCGCCTTGACCCGAAGTTTCAGTTCTTTCTGGTCCCGGTATGGCTGCTGCTGGTGATTCTCAGTATTGTGATTGCCGTGCATGCGCTGCGCAACGGTGGCAGCTGGCTGCTGGCGATCTGGACGGTATTTCTGACGCTGATGCTAGGATACGTGGCAGCGGTTGCCCGGCTCTATGCGCTGAAGGTGCAGGACCGGGTGATCCGTCTGGAAGAGCGTCTGCGGCTGGCATCCCTGCTGCCGGAGGAGATGAAGCGGAGGATTCCGGAGCTGAACGAAGATCAGCTGATCGGGCTTCGTTTTGCCTCTGACGCAGAGCTGGCTGAGCGTGTGCGGGAGACGCTGGAGCAGGGGCTGACGCGCAGCCAGATCAAGGATCGCGTGCAGCAGTGGCGGCCGGACAACTGGCGCGTCTGACGGCTGGCGTAACCTACTGAAAAGCTAAAAAAACATTGACGGCATGCGCGAGCCAAACGTAAGGTTGTGCCATGCGGAAACAACGTGTCTCGCTCTTTCTCGGTTTGGCGCTGGTTTGTGCGCCTTGTCTTCTGGCTCAGACTGCGGATGGCGTCAAGCCGACCCTCACGCTGGATGCTGCAGCGCAGCAGGATCTGATCCATCTTGGCGGACAGATGATGATGGCCGGCAAGGCCTACGAATATGACCGTGAGCTTTCCGACGATATTGGGCCGCGGCTGACGGGCTCTGCCAACTATGGAAAAGCTACGGACTGGGCGGTGGCCGAGTTCCGACGTCTTGGGCTGAGCAACGTTCACAAGGAAGGCTGGACGATTCCCGCCACGTGGGAGCCGGAGACACTGGCCACGGCGAGCATGATCCTACCGCATGAGCAACGGTTGCATCTTGAAAGCGAAGGCTGGAGTCCTTCGACGCCGCCTGGTGGTGTTCGCGGGGCTGTCTTCTATCTGGATGACCTCACGGTGGAGAGTGTTCGCAGCCATGCGGCAGCCATTCACGGAGCCATCGTGCTGGTGGATGGTGAATCGGTGGATCGCGGGATCGAGGGTGGCTTCGGCAAGCTCTTTGATGCGCTTCACGAGATTGGTACGCAGGGGGCAAAGGGCCTGATTCTGGGCATCGGAACGACAAACAATGCTCCCAGCTTTGTGGGGCTGACGGCCTTTGATGGCTCGCTGACCAATCTTCCCTCCGGCAATCTGGGCCTCGAAGATACGCTGCTGCTGAAGCGGCTGCTGCAACGGGGTCCGGTTGAGGTGGAGTACAGCTTCAAGAACCGGATTCGCGAAAACGTGACAGTAAATAATGTGGTGGCAGAGATTCCCGGCACCGACGGCACGGGGGACTATGTGCTCATTGGCGGCCATCTGGATTCCTGGCATCCGGGAACCGGAGCGCAGGACAACGGAACCGGCGCAGCCACGGTGGTGGCTGTGGCACAGGCGGTGATGGCCTCTGGCGTGAAGCCGAAGCGGACCATGCGTTTTGTCCTCTTTGGCGGCGAAGAGCAGGGAACAATCGGCTCCATTCGCTATGCGGAAAAGCATGCCGGGGAGATGAACCGTTGCGTGGGCGTGTTTGTGACGGATACCGGCGCACAGGCCCCGAAGGGCTGGTATGACTTTGGCCGCTCGGATGAGGCCGGTGCCTTGAAGACCATCCAGCCGCTGCTGGATTCGCTGGGCGCAGGCAGCGTCTCCGACAATGGACAATTCACATTTGAAACGGATGAGTCCGCCTTTCTCGTGAAGGGTGTTCCGGCCTTTGTGCTCTGGACGCCGGTTGATCAATACTTCAAGATTCACCACAAGCCGAGCGACACCTTTGACAAGGTGAACCAGCGCGACCTGAACCTGGGAGCTGCCACGGTGGGCGTAACGGCCTTTGCCTTTGCCGATGCCAGCAACACGCTGCCGCAATACACGGCAAAGCAGGTGATCGACCAGCTGAAGGCGGTGAAGGCCTATGGGCAGTATGAGGACCTGCTCCAGCATCATGTGCTGCAACCGTGACGGGCTACCCACGCTTCCACCATGCAAGGCAAAGAGCCACCGCGTTTGCGGTGGCTCTTTGCTCTTCTGCGGAATCGATTGGCGTCTGCACTGCGGCCCCGAAGGGCCAACTGCCGGAAGATCAGCTTCTGCCGACCCACTCCTCGTAGGGACCTTTGTGGTCTTCAATGCTGCCGTGCTCAAAGTTCCAGAGCCGCGTGCCGACCTCCTCGATCAGGTCCTGATCGTGCGTGACCAGGAAGACGGTGCCTTCGTAGCGCTGCAGGGCAATGTTGAGCGCGTTGATGGACTCCAGGTCGAGGTGGTTGGTGGGCTCATCAAGGACGAGAATATTGGGTTTGAGCAGCATGAGGCGGCAGAAGAGCAGACGGGCAGATTCGCCGCCGGACAGTGCCTTCGTAGGCTTCAATCCCTCTTCGCCGCTGAAGAGCATCTGGCCGAGCAGGCCGCGGATCTCTTCGCGCGTCACTTTGGGATCCCACTGGTGCAGCCAGTCGGAGACGGTCATCCCGTGCTCGATTTCATTGCTGACGTCCTGGGGAAAGTAGCCAATCTGTGCCTCATGGCCCCACTTGACCGTGCCGCTGTCCAGAACAAACTCCTTGTCGGCAACCTCAGGAACGGGGCTCAGCAGGGACTTGAGCAGCGTGGTTTTTCCCACGCCATTTCGACCCATCAGGCAGACTTTTTCTCCACGCATGACGGCGGCGGAAAAGCCGGACAGCACCTTCTGCGGGCCGTAGGATTTGCTTAGCCCATCGAACTCGAGCACATGCTTGCCGCTGGGGCGGATCTGGTCGAACTTGATGAAGGGGCGTTGAATGTTGGACCGGGCCAGCTCCGCAGTCTGCAGCCGTTCCACTTCCTTTTTTCGGCTGGTCACCTGTGTGGATCGCGTACCGGCAGCAAAGCGTGAGATGAACTCATTCAGCTGCGCAATCTTCTTTTCGCGCTGCGCATTTTCAGCTTCCAGTCTGGAGCGGATCTGGGTCTTGGCAACGACCATGTCATCGTATCCGCCGGTGTAGAGGATGATGGTCTGGTAGTCGATATCCGCAGTATGCGTGGTCACGGCATTGAGAAAATGACGATCGTGCGAGATCGTGATCAGAGTGCCCTGGAAGCTGAGCAGAAACTCGCGCAGCCAGTGAATGGACTCGAGATCAAGATGGTTGGTGGGTTCGTCGAGCAGCAGCGCCTCCGGCTTGCCAAACAGCGCCTGCGCCAGCAGCACGCGGACCTTCTGGCCGCCCTGCAGTTCGCTCATTTTGCGTTCGTGCAGCTCGTCGGGAATATCCAGGCCCTGCAGCAGGACTGCGGCATCGCTCTCCGCTGTGTATCCGTCCTCGTCGCCGACAATGCCCTCCAGTTCGCCCAGGCGCATGCCGTCCTCATCGGTCAGCTCGGCCTTTTCATAGATGCGGTCACGCTCCTCCATGGCCGTCCACAGCGCACTGTTGCCCATGATGACGGTATCGATCACGCGATAGGCATCAAAGGCAAATTGGTCCTGGCGCAGGATGCCGAGTTTGCGGGGACGCACGACGGAGCCTTTTTGTGCCTCCAGTTCGCCGGTAAGAATCTTCATGAAGGTGGACTTGCCGGCACCGTTTGGCCCGGTCAGGCCATAGCGGCGGCCAGGGGTAAAGGTGACGCTGACGTCCTCGAAGAGGAGCTTCGAGCCGTAGCGCATGGTCACATTGCTGACGCTGATCATGGGTCCTTTGTCTTTCGCATCCGGCACACATTCCGCTTCGCGGGCCGCACTCTGCGGCGACCGGCGCTATCCGGGAGGAATGCCTGATTGGAATCTGGTGGAGCGTGTCGGAACACTCTGCATCGACGCAGAAGCCTGCTCTCTACCAGTTTCTCACAGCTTTTGCTTGTGCGCTGAAGTCACAGACCCTAGAACCGGAAGAGATCGGAA